>CALKYI010000025.1 GCA_938003665.1 uncultured Flavobacteriales bacterium | reverse complement strand
AGCAGATTCTTGCACATTCAATGCGCATGATGCATGCAACCCTTCGGGTGCAGGTAGCGTTTGACTATAAAGGTTTGATTATCTTCGGAGTTTGACCACCAAATTGAGACCTATGCAGGGACCTTTCTTCCGTTTGAATGCCTTCTCTTGGGCGTTGATTTTGCTGTTCGTTTGGGCCAGTGCGCCTGCCTGGAGCCAGTGTGCGGACAATGAAACTGAAATTGAAGTGGTCATTGAGCCGGACGGCTACCCCAACGAAATATCCTGGGAACTGACCTACCAAGGTGAAATTATTGGCTCGGGAACGGATGCCGAAAGCGGCGTGGTCTGCTTCGATGCGACCATCGAACAGCCTTGCTTGCAGTTCAGCATTTTCGATTCCTACGGCGATGGCATTTTCGCACCAGGTGGATACTACCTGTACCAAGATGGTGTCCAAATCGCAACTGGTGGGAACTACGGCTACGGTGAGACCGTTAGCTTCGACTGCGCACCAGGAGCGACCTGCAACGATGCCTTTGAATTGACGGAGGCCGACTACGGCACCATTTCCCAAACACAAGGCAACGCGTGGTATGTGTTCACTCCGCCGGCGAATGGCATGTACGAGTTCAATACGTGCGGGACCGGTTGCGACACGAAGCTGTGGATCTACGAGTACTGCAACATGGGCAGTTTTGACAACACCAATGAGGGCACAATTTACTTCGACGACGAGGAAGGAGGGTGCGGCGAGGAAGCCAACCTGACGGTGCTGTTGGCAGGCGGAACTCCCGTGTGGATTCGCATGGGATTGGGTTCGCCCGATTATGCCACTTTGGTGGATTTGGAATCTGAGTGGAGTTTCCACGACCAAGGCGCAGACCTCGGATCCGATTGGACCGCGACGGACTATGACGATGCGGACTGGGCTGCTGGCAATGCGGAATTGGGCTACGGCGACGGTGATGAGGCGACCACAGTCTCGTACGGCGATAATTCCTCCGACAAGCACATCACAACATACTTCCGCCACACCTTTGACTACACCGGGGAGTCAGGAACGGGAATGGAAGGACTGCTGCGACTGCGACGCGACGACGGCGCTGTAGTGTACCTCAACGGGGTGGAAATCATGCGCAGCAACATGCCTGATGGCTTTGTGAATTCTGAGACCACGGCCTTGAGTGAAATCGTGGGGGGCAACGAATCCGAGTTGTACGAATACCCGGTAGCCTTGAACATGAACAACGGTACAAATGTGTTGGCGGTCGAGGTGCACCAGATCAATGCCACGAGCTCGGATATCAGCTTTGATGCCGAACTGCTCTTGGCCGACCCGGATGGGGCTTGCGCTGATGGTTTCGATTGGGAATTCAACTTTGCCGGCCCACCAACGGGTTGCACCGATGAAGAAGCCTGCAATTTCAACCCGCTCGCCGAAGTGGACAGCGGCGACTGCATCTACCCCGGCGATCCCGACTGCACAGGTCCGGATTTGATTGTCAGTGCCGAAGCCATTGTCAATAGCCTGTCCTCGCAAATCATGCAGGTCAGCGAGACGGACTGCTACATCGAAGAGGGCTGTCTGAATGGATACGGCGACCGAGAGTTGGTGCGCTTCACGACGCACATCCTCAACATCGGTACCCTCGATTATTACATCGGCGTGCCCAGCCAGGCAGACAACAACCAGTTTGAATGGGGCGATTGCCACAGCCACTGGCACCACAAAGGCTATGCTAAGTACGACCTCTTCACGCTCGAAGGTCAGTACATGCCCATCGGGTTCAAAAACGGATTCTGCGTCATGGACCTAGAATGCAGTGGCGGCGGCACCGGCCAGTACGGCTGCGGCAACATGGGCATTTCGGCGGGCTGCGGAGACATCTACGGCTCGGGATTGAGCTGCCAGTGGATCGACGTTACGGATGTTGCGGACGGTACCTACTACTTGATTGTTCGCGCGAACTACGATTTCATTCCGGACGCACTTGGACGCGCCGAGAACTCGTATGAGAACAACCACGCGGCTGTCTGCATCAACCTCGACCGTTCAACCGGCGAATTGGAAGTAGATGTGGTGGGGGATTGCGAGCCATTCAGCGACTGTGAAGGCACCGAATTCGGTACTGCAGTGACTGACTGCAATGGCGACTGCAACGGCACCGCCCTGATGGGGGACCTCGACAACAACGGCGCTCAGGAGTACGCCGATGCCGTGGCTTACGTTGAGCACATCCTCGGCGACGACATCGAAGCGCTGCCTTGCACGGACGTCGATCAAGACGACGAAATCACGGTGACAGACGCAGCCCACTTGGCGCTGTGCCAGCTCTACAACGAGCTTCACCAGCACCCCGATAGCTCGGGATTCCACGACAAATGTGATTTCCCGGTGAACCACATTGTCAATCCATTCGATACGGTGCATTTCACCATCGGTGCAGTCAACTGGGGGCAGCAATACATGGACATCTACGTCCATAACCCCAACAACCGCATCGTTGGGTATCAATTCTCCATGAGTGGTATGGCGATTTCTTCTGCCGTGAGCCTCGCCGACCCCATCGAATATTCCATCACTCCCTCGTTCGCCCCAGGTGGCGTTGAAGTCATTGGCCTTTCGTATGAGGACATGAGCTTCCCAAAACACTACGAGTTCGCACCGCTGGTGCGTTTGTACTGGGCTTCCATTGAAGATGAAGTGTGCATTGATTTTGTCACCGATGTCGTCAACGAGGATTATCACAATACGTTGAACGTCATTGAAGAAGGGTGCGTTACTTCGAGCGGTGTGGCCGAGGCCATCGATGCCGCTGCTCCGATGCTGTACCCGAACCCCATGACAGATTATGCGACACTGCGGTTTGCCAACCCGACGCGTCAGCCCATGCTGTTGACCATCACCGATCCGACCGGTCGCGTGGTGCACACGGCCAACCCTTCAGGCATCTCGTACACCATTGACCGCGGTGCGCTTCGAAGTGGAACCTACCTTTACACCCTTTCTGGACCTGCAACGCCAGTATTTACCGGCCAATTGAACATTCAATGATGCGTAAGCACCTCTTGAACATCCCTTTCCTCGTCGTTTTTGCGTGCTTGGTTGCCTCTGCAGCCTCTGCGCAGGTGATCATCAATGAGTTTTCGGCCAGCAACTACACGTTGGGCGTAAACGGAGATAACGAGGATTACATCGAATTCTACAACCAAGGACCCACGGCGGTTGACCTTGACGGGTACTGGTTGTCCGACAACCCCGACAATCCCCAGATGTTTGAAATCCCAGCAGGGACGACCATCGCGGCGGGCGGTTATTTGTTGATCATTTGCTCCAATGAGGGTGAAGTTCCCGAGAACCTCTACGTTGGGGGAAACCTGAATACCAATTTCAAGGTAACGCAAACCATGGGGGAGTCGGTTGTTTTCTCAGATCCTGCCGGAAACATCCTCGAATCCTACACGTTCTACGACGACTGGACACCGACACAAGCTGACCACAGCTGGTCTCGCGACACGGACGGTGTGGCAGGCCAATGGCGCGTGTGCACAGATCCAACCCCGGGCAACCCTAACGGGGGTGACTTTTATACGGAGTACGCGCCGACGCCGCAGTTCCAAGAAGAGTCCGGTTACTACGCAGGCGGCACGAACGTGGCGATCACAGCTCCTGCTGGTTACGACATCCGATACACAACTGATGGGTATGCACCGACTTTGACAAGCCCACTGTATACGGGCCCCATTGCGGTCAACGAAACAACGGTCATTCGTGCTCGGTGCTTTGATCCCACCGGAGCGTATGCGGATTCCCACATCAACACGAACACCTATTTCACCGGGGAAGACAGCCACAGCATCATCGTCGTCTCGGTTTCCGGCGACGGCCAGGAGGACGGCCAATGGCCAGGCGGATGGGGCGGTGGAGCGGACGAGCCGTGCCACATTGAATTTTTCCACCCCGATGGGACGTACTGGTGTGAAGGCTACGGCGATTCCAACGAGCACGGAAACGACTCAAACGCTTATCCGCAGAAGGGATTTGACTACATCACCCGCGATCAGATGGGCCACAGCTACGGCCTTTTGGAGGAGCTCTTCCATGTCAAGGACCGCGATGTGTACCAGCGTTTGATTTTCAAGGCCGCAGCGAATGACAACTACCCGAGCTCAGGCGGCGGACACATCCGCGACGCCTATGTGCAGACGCTCAGCCACTTGGCAGATTTGCACATCGACGAGCGCACCAACGAGAGCTGCATCGTCTACCTGAACGGGGAATATTGGGGCGTGTATGAATACCGTGAGAAGGTGGACGACCTCGATTTCACCACGGAATACTATGACCAGCCGCGTCACTTCGTCGACTTCATCAAGACGTGGGGCGGCACGTGGGTGGAATACGGTGACGATGCCGATTGGATGCCATTGGTGAACTTCGTCACCGGTCAGGACATGACGGACCCGGACAACTACGAGTACGTCACGAGTGTGTACAACGTGATGAGCTTGATTGATTACTACCTGCTCAACTCGTTCACGGTATGCGCCGACTGGTTGAACTGGAACACGGCCTGGTGGCGCGGCCGCCATCCTGATGGCAGCGGCAAGAAGTGGCGCTACGCGTTGTGGGATATGGACAATACGTTTGGCCACGGGGCGAATTACACCGGCGTTCCTTCTCAGTCGCCCGATGCAGATCCGTGCAATCCCGAGTCGCTCGGTAACGTAGGTGGCCAAGGGCACATTCCGATTTTCAATTCCTTAATGGAAAACGAGGAATTCTGGGCGACGTACATCAATCGCTGGGCGGATTTGAGCAATACGCACTTTAGCTGCGAGAACATGCACGCGGTACTCGACAGCATGATCAATGTCATCGAACCGGAAATGGATCGACACATCGATCGCTGGGGCGGGGACTATGACGGTTGGATGGCCAATGTGGACGAAATCCACGACTTCATCGAGGAGCGCTGTGCGGAAATGCTCATCAACGGCCTCGAAGATTGCTACGAAGTGGAATCCGTGACCTTGACCCTCATCATCGATGGTATGGGCGAGGTCCAGGTAAATTCCGTTGACATTGGTCCGTACGACGTGCCCATCGATGCCACCTACTTCGCCGGCGTTCCCATGGAGCTGACAGCCCAAGAGACGATGG
>CALKYI010000024.1 GCA_938003665.1 uncultured Flavobacteriales bacterium | reverse complement strand
AAGGCAATGTCGCTCACGCCCACGCCGCTGGCAGATGGGGGAGAGGCCTGCTCAAACGCCCAAGTGTAAACGGCGCCAGGGAATTGCGCGCCGGCGCCCACAAAATCGAAGCTGTTGCCCTCGAGGCATTGTTGGCCGGGTGGGTCGAAGGAGGGGGTGGGCTCGTGAACGAGCAACTCGTAGTCAGCCGATTGGAGCAGGCATTCCAATCCGGTGAACGTCACTTCCAACAGGTAGTTGCCGGCATCTTCAAATGCCGCATCGGCGATGAAGGCCGTGGCGGTGCTGGCGCTGTACCCATTGGGGCCGGTCCAGGTGTAGTTAGCGAGGGATTGGGCGAGCGGGTTGTTTTCGAACTGCGGGACCTCAAGCGCGACGTTGTCGCCGAGGCAGGTGGTTCCTACTGGCTCGATGGCGACGGGCGGGCAAACACCGGTCTGCACCTCGAGCACGGTCACCTCGTCCACGGGGCAGCCGTTGGCATCTACTAAGGCGCTGGCGCCATCGTTGAACTGCGAGTTGCCTGAGATGTCGCCCTCTCCGTAGATGTAGGCGGCGCCGGTCAGCGTGCCATCGCATTGCAAAAGTAGGCAGTCGTCGGTGAGTTCGACCTGAAATTTGAAGGCGACACTGTCGAGGCCCAACGGATCGTTCGTGAGCAGTCCGCCGTCCAATGCGTTCGCACCAGTCCCGACCCGAACCCGGACGAGTTCATCGGCGATTAGATATTCCCCTTCATCATCGCCTGTGCCGTCCGTCATCCAGCCGGTTTGGGGTCCGGCGACCCATTCGAGGCTTCCGGAAACGAAGGAGGTGCGGAGGTCAAGGCCCATTTCCATGTAGACGTCCACGGCCGCGTCGGAGCCGAGGTTTTTGCCCACGACGGTATACTCGAGGATGTCCCCGGGTTCTGCGATGCCGCCGTTGACGTCTTCGATGAAAACGGTTGCCCGTAGGTCCGGTTCGTACACGTCGATGACCGAAGTGATGACTTGGACCGTGATGGATTCGCCGCCCGTGGTGACGCGGATTTCAGCGTCGGTGGCGTTGTTGGTTAGGAAATCGAAGCCGCTGTTATCAGGGATAAAAACGTTGGCGTCGTGGCCCAGCGTGTTGTTGAAGGCCGGCTCGCGCCAAGGGTTCATGACGCCGTCGGTGCTGTGGGTGCTGTTGAATACGTTGTCGATGTCGTGGGTGGCGTCGGAGATGTACTCAACGGTGCCGGCGCCATCAAAACCGAGTTGGTCGCCGCCCTCACCGCGGTCACCGTCATAGGCCACAACGCCGAGCTGCAGGTCGACCGGTCCGTTGGGCGGGGTGAGGAAGCCGGAGATGGGGACATCGACTTGGGAATTGGAGCCGCCGCCGCTCATGGTGATCATCGCCAACCCATCAAACACGGTCAGGTTCCGCATGGGCTCCAAGGCGTCTTGGTACACGATGACGAGAACCCAGCCGCCCCAGGAGGAATTGTTTTCTGTCGCGACTACGTTGGCCACTGTGTAGCGGGCGTTGACCGGGTTGCCGGCTACCCAATCCGTGATGTCGGCGAAGCAGCAGTAATTGGCCACGCCGGAAGCGTTGAATTCCCATTCGCCCTCGGCTTCGATGTCGATGTAGGCGTCGGCATTGTTGGCGCGGATTTTGACTTGGTCGCGCAGGTCTTCGTTGGGAACGAATCCGTTGCCGAGGCGACCCGCCCAATACAATCCCGCAAAGCTGATTTCGGCGCACGTGCCGAGGCTCAAGCTGTCAGAGGATGAGCACCACGTGTCGGGGTCGTTGTCCCCATCGTAGTACTGCATGTTGTGGTTGTTGTTATTGGATTGTGGGGACTCAAACGGCAAGGCCTGTTGCGCTTCGGTGCAGCTGAAGCTACCTCCGCAGTGCATGGTGGTGTTAGCGAGGAAATGGATGCCACCGTTTTGTTGCGCTTGAAAGCGGATGTCAAAATCCTCCACGATCTGGGCCACACCCGTCGCCCAAGGGGCAACAAAAACGAGAGCAAGGAAAACTGCAGTTCGCATGCGCATTACACGGTTAACGCCGCCTTTGGTAAAAAGGTTGTCACTCCAAAATGATTTGTTCCGTCCACCGTTGACCGCCGTGACTGAAATGTACGGTATACCACCCGGCACTTAGCTCCTCAAGGTTGATGGCTGCGCACCGTGGAGCATGCTGCAATACCCGCTGGCCAGCAAGGTCGATGACCACCACATCGGTGACCGGCTGGGAGAAAGTGACTCCACCGCGGGTGGGATTCGGGAAAAGGTTGACCGGGGTGTCTGCGAGCATCTGCACCCTCGAAATCGTCCCGGTCGAAGCAATTTCAATGTTGTCAAAGACGAGGTGGTCCAAATTTCCGTCGCTCTCCTCAATGGTCACCGTGAGCTCCATGATATCCACGCCACTCCAGATTTCGGTATCAAAGAGGTAGCTCGTGAGGCTGTAATCTTCGGTTGCCAGTTCCATGGTTTCGGCGATGGCGGAGCCGTCGGGCAAAATGCCGGCGAAAGTGACGGTGCCTTCACCGGGGAAGAGGCCGTCGACGCTGGCGGGCCAAATGCACATCGTCGCCCCGTCCGTTCCCAATTGGAACACGACGGTCGGGTCGGTGGGTTTGAGGCTGCCCATGTAGCCTTCTGAAGCGCCGTCTTCCCAACCGCTGTCCATGTACCGGTTGAGGCCGGTGCCTTCTCCGCAGAAGAATGCCTTGTACGAGTCGCAGTTGAAATCCCCGGTCATCATCCACTCGATGTCGCCTGCTGTGAGCGTTGTGTCGCCGCCGTTGGTTTCTTCGAAATCGATCGTGAATTGGCCCGCGGCGAACAAGGGGAGAATCAGCGTAGGGAGGAGGAGGAGGCGCATGGGAGGACAGTTTGGTGCAAACTAAGCAATAGAGCGAAACAAAACCGCTTACCGCGTCGTACTTTTGCTGTTGCACCGCGCTCAGCGCGGTCGCTGTTCTTTGAACTCTGGGGCCGATTTTGGATTTGACAGCAAGATGATAAATCGGGTAAGCATGTCGAGCACTTGTTAGCACAGCTCGTTAAACCTGAACTTTCAAGTCAGAAATGACAACACTTCCTACGCGCTCGCGGCCTAATCGACTCAGTCGGTTCGCCTAATTCACGTCACCAGGTGGCGGAACGAGCTATCCCGAAGCAACGTACGGACCCTTCCGCGGCTTCAATGGGGTATCAGGTAAATGGGACTAGTTAAGGGTGGGTCCGACACCCGGCGCGAAATTTACTGGACTAAGCCGCTGGGTGGGTTGTCTGTGATCAGCCTCCGGTCGAAAACCAATTGCAGAATAAACATGTAGAAAGCACGAGTTGTCCTTGTTTGGACGCGGGTTCGACTCCCGCCGGCTCCAC
>CALKYI010000023.1 GCA_938003665.1 uncultured Flavobacteriales bacterium | reverse complement strand
CGACGCACCACCGCCGACGCGCAGCGCAGAAGGCCAAGGTTCGCGCTCCTCGTCCGGTGCGACCAACAACCGGAATTTCCCGTTTTTGTTGATGACCCGATCGATGGCGTACACCCGGCCCGCATACGTTCCAACACTCGTGTTGGGCCAACCACTGAACACCACGGCGGGCCACCCGTCGAATTGAATTTGCACTTCCCGTCCGATGTCCATCAATGGCAAGTCGACGGGATTCACATACATCTCCACCGCGAGGTCCACGTCGTTCGGCGCAATGGTGAGGATGGGTTCGCCGCCCTTGACAGCTTCTCCGATACCGGTGCGCATGACCTCAGTGATGAAGCCGGATTGCGGCGCCCGGATCACGTACATGCCCTCGCGGATTTGGTAGTTGGTGAAGTCGTTCTGGATTTTCGTGACCGTGGCTTCCGCCTCGTACAGGGCACTCAGGGCAGAGAATTTTTCGCTTTCTGCTTTGGCGATGTCGTCCACGTATTGGGCACTGATGGAGGTCAGTTCGACTTCGGCGTTGATCAATTCATTTTGGCTCGCGAGCAGCTTGCTCTCTTTGGAGACCGCGTCGGCTTGGGATTTCTGCAAACTGAGCTGCTTGGCTTCCAAATCGGTCAGGGACTTCAAGCCGTCGTTGTACAGGCGTTCCGTACGATCGAACTGGCGCTGCGCGATGGCGAGGTTGGTCTGGGCGGCTACGCGCTCGATGCTGTCGCCGGTGACCTTCAGGCGCCCCTGTTCGATTTTGTTCTGGGCTTGCTTCATTTTGAGCCGCCGGGTTTGGATCAACGCATCGATGCGCTGGTCAAGCGCTGTGACTTTCGACATGTACGCTTGTACCGTTTGTTCTTTGGCTTGGAGTTGTTGTTCTGTCCGGCTGATGAGCAACGGGTCGAGGTAGGCGTTGTTGATTTCCGCAATGATGGCCAAGGTGTCACCGACGCTGACTTGGTCGCCTTCCTGCACAAACCAACGCTGGATGCGCCCATCGATGAGGGCATGCACCGTTTGGGGCCGCTGCTCGGGGGTGAGGGTCGTTACCTTGCCTTCTGAACGGACATTTTGTGTCCACGGCAGGAACATGGTCGCGAAGAAGGCGGCCAGCAAGCCCCAAATGAGGTTGCGCAGCACATGCGCCCGGGACCTGGTCATCACCGAGCGATAGGCCTTCAATTCGTGTCCCTCAAAGCGGGATTTGACGGAGTTTCTGGAGATGTTCAGCATGGCGTTCAGGAATGGCTGAGGTTAATTTCACGGGTGCAAGCCCCGCGCATTTCAGGATCGTCCGATACGACGATGAGTGTCCAGGGTTGGTCGTCTCTGGTCAAGGCCTGCACGAGGTCGTGGCGAAGGGAGGGCAAGAAGGGGCCAAGCGGATTTTCCAGCACCAGCAGTGCCGGTTTCGTCGCGATGGATCGAGCCAATAACAGGCGCTGGATGATGTTTTGAGGAAGGTGTTGGCCGGCGGGATTCAGTTCGGTGTGGATGCCTTTTTCAGTGCTGTCCACCCATTCTTTTAGGCCAATTTGTTCGATGGCCCAGCGCACGTGTTCTTCTGGAGCATCCGGTCGCCCGAGCGAAATGTTCTCGCAAATGGACCCCGCAAACAGCAGCTGATCGTCAAGCACCTCACCGATGTCGGAACGAAGCGCTGTGAGGTTGGCGTGGCGGATGGGCTGGCCATTGAAGGCGATGTGGCCCTCTTGCGGTACGACGAGACCGGCAAAAAATTGGAGAAAGGTCGATTTTCCAGATCCTTGCGGTCCGCTGATCAGGATGCGTTCACCCGGCTCGATGGTCGCATTGAACGCATCGAAAAGCGGTTGGGATTGCCCGGGGTGTTGGTACCGTATGTTCCGCAATTCAATGGCCATGCCGCGGGGGTCGCTCGCGGGTACGCTCTCGCCGCTTTCGCATTCCAATTCCAGGTCGGTGACCTGACCGATTTTTTCCAAGGACGTCAACACGTCGTAGGCGGTCTCAATGCTGAAAACGAGTTTTTCTACTGAATTCATGAGCAGAACCACGATGATTTCCGCCGCGATGAATTGACCGATGTTCATGACTTGTTCCATCACCATAATTCCCCCGATGATGAGCAGGCCGGCGACGACGATGACCTTGAAGGCAACGAGGAAGGTGTACTGCGTCATCAATATGCGGAAATGCGCGCGGCGGGCGGCGAGGTAGTTGCCCACGTGGTAATCGGTTCGCGCAAGAGGAAGGTCCGTCTTGCCTGCCAATTTGAAGGTGGAAGCGGTTCGGGCCAATTCTTCCAGCCAATGCGCCACTTCGTATTTGTGGCTGGATTCCTGAATGGACGTGCTCAAGCCCTTTCGCGATGTCCAGCGAAATAGCAGGAACATGATGACGCCGACCACCACATTGAACAGCGTGAAAAACGGGTGGTACACGCTCAAAAGGAGCAAGCCAAACACCGCTTGGAGTCCGGCGGCTGCCACATCAATGAGCAATTTGGACAAGCCTTTCTGCACGGAAATGACATCGAAAAAGCGGTTCATTAATTCCGGAGCGTATTTCTTGTATAGCGCCTCTACACGAATCGCGGGCAAGCGCATGGCAAACTCAAAGGCAGCCCGGGTGAAAATCCGTCGCTGAAGCCGTTCTGTGATCCGCAGCTGGACTACTTGCAAGATGCCGGCGAACAAGGTACCCAAGACGGTCAGAGCCACGAGCAAGACCCAGCTGGTGGAGATGCGGCCGCCCTGGATGAGGTTGACGATGGCCTGAATGCCCAAGGGAAGCGATAGGCTCACCAATCCGCTGAAAACCGCATAGGCATACACGTTGCGGATTTCGTCAGCATCGGGCTTCAGCAAGCGCCAGAACCGTTGGGTGGGAGTAAGGCGACTTGAATTCATGCGATGGAGTTGAAAACAAGGTTGATGTAGAAGTCGGTTACCGCATCTTCACCGTCGACAACATCGGTCAGGCGGGGAAGGTGCTCGGCGAAAAAGCGCTGGTGATGGGCCCCTTCGATGACCGTGCTGATGAGCATGTGAGGGTAGCCGAATTGGGGGTTGATTTCGGTGATGAAATCAGATAGCCGCTGAACGAGGCTTTTATAGCCCAAGTAGGCACCAACCGCATTGGCGCTGTCCACACTTTTATGCAGGTACACTTTGGCGCTTTCGGCCACGATGACCCGGTGCAGTTTGCCCTCGTGAATGTGCTGAATCATGCGGTCCTCGGTGACCTCTTCGGTGACGATTCTCAGCGCGACACGCAATCGCTCCTCAGGGGAGGGCAGGTTGGCCGTTTGGAAGGCAATGCGGTATTCCATCCACTGCCAATACCAAGCGCACAGGTACAACAGCAGCCGGTGCTTGTTTTCAAAATACCGG
>CALKYI010000022.1 GCA_938003665.1 uncultured Flavobacteriales bacterium | reverse complement strand
GCAACGACGTTAATCGCCACAATTACCAAGTGGCCGAAAACATCAATCGGCCCGCGTAGGACCGATTGAAAGCTCGGGCAGTGCCGAGCGGACTATTTTCGCTAACGCAATTAGCGAACCACAATGGCGGTCTGTGCAGACCGTTCAGCTTGTGTTCCTGTTACGATGTACATACCAGCTTCATACGCATCTGTGCGCAGCACCCATTGGGCGTTGTCGCCGTTGGGGATGATGGTGCGTTTGTGCACTGTTCGACCTGTAACGTCACGCACTTCAACGTTCACTGGTAAATGCTGGTCCCAGCCACTTCCATTGAGGTTGGTCTCACCTTCCGTGGGGTTCGGGTATGGAGCAAATCCAATGGGGTCGAGCCAAAATCCCGGATCGATGCCATCCTCGTCGTCGCAATCCGCATTGATGCCCAATTGCATGGTGGTTATGAACCCGTCCTCTAGGGTAGCGGTGGTGACCAATTCATTGTCCATCCACACCTCAATCCATCCGCCATTCCATCCGTCGGCATTCATATCCCACATGGTCACGTTGTAGCAATCGTCCACTAAACAAGCGGTGTACGTGTGTGAAGTATTGCTCGCATACGCACTGCCTCCGACGTTCGCTCCATCGCCGCCACCACTGAGGTTCCAACCGAGGCTCAATCCGTCCTCGAGGGTGACAGTAACGAACGTCACTTCATTCGTTGGGCAGAAGGCGAACTCACATGAGCCATCGTCTTCTGTCGCAAGTGGATTGTAATTGATTGCTCCGCCGTCCATACAGCCAGCAATTGGATCGGGTTGATCGTTGCAGTCTGCTCCAATGCCCACGCTGAATTCTCCATAGTTACCCGTCTCTAGGGTGTAATCCACCGACTCGTTTTCCCACGTCAGGGTCAACACCGTGCTGTCCCAACCATCGCCGAAGGAGTCGGTTAATACGAGCGAGTAACATCCCGGGGGAACGCAGGTCTCCATGGCCTGTTGGCCAGTCTCTACCCAACTTCCAAATCCTTCCCACAGCACATTCCCGGCTTCATCCACCAATGCCCAGCCCACTTCATTGATCCAGGTACCGCCGTCCAATTCCGCGTACACGGAAATGAGGCCTTCGCAGTCCAGTGGGTAAACGCACGAACCGTCATCGATCGACGCCTCGGGGTTGTAGTTCGCTGCCTCCTCGTCAGTGCACCCCTGCACATCGCCGCAGTTGCCGTCCACAGAGAATTGAACGACTTCGATTGAAGCATCGGCGTCCAAGGACTCGTAAATCAATTGTTCCCACCCGGCATTCAAGTAAAAGTATCCACCGTACCACGAGGCGTCGCCTGCCAAGTTGGTCAGGGAGGCGGTGTAGCATGCGGTGGAGTCCACGCATACGTCGAGGTACAGAATTTCCATGTCATTGAACCCTTGCTGGTCAAACAGCACATTGCCCTCTTCGTCTTCAATGGTCAATCCCACGGCCCAGCCTTGCGAGAAGGTGCAGACATACAGCTGTCCGGCGACTTCTCCTTCCTCACACACCAAGGGATATATGCAGGATCCGTTGTCTTCGGTCGCGTTCGGGTCGTAGTTCAAGGCTGTCTCGTCTGTGCAGCCGGGTACATAAGGTTCGCAATCCTCCACATTGATGCCCAAACCATACGTGGTTTGGAAGGTATCGGTGTTCCCCTCGTAGTAAGTCGTTTCACCCTCTACGACGACGGCGACAGTTGCTGATGCGCCACCGGTGAATCCGGCATAGACGGTGAAGTTGTAGCAGCCATCTTCAATGCATCCATCTGCCACCCAAGCGCCCGCGTCGTTTTGGTATTGCACGTAGTTGTACCATGCCGCGTTGTTGACGTCTGTGATGTACCAGCTGGCGAAGGGGAAATTGCCTCCTTCTTCCGTGCTGTCTGCAATGGCAAAAATTTGAATGGTCGTGTTGCCTTCGCAATCAATGGGGTAGAGGCATCCGCTGTCGACGGTGGCCTCCGGGTCGTAGTTCAACGCCTCCGGGTCCATGCAGCCGTACACAGGTTGATCGGCGCAATCGCCTTCCCAGTAGAGGTAGGCGCCGACGCACTCGAGTTCGCAGAGGTTGTCAAACGTGATCAGTTCTCCGGTCAACCAATCCATACCACAGACCGGCTCCAAAGGCTCGTCGTCGCACTCGCATGTCGGCAAGCACGTTCCATCGTCCACCGTCGCGTCGGGGTTGTAGTTAGGCGCGCCGGGGTCTGTGCAACCAAACACGTCGCCGCACGAACCATCGACAGAGAATTCAAAGCTCCACTCGCTGCTGTCGTCTGGCAAGGTGGCGTAGACGATTTGCTCCCATCCGTAATTGATGTAGAAGTAGCCGTTGTACCAACCGCCTTCGCCTGCCGTGTTCGTCAAGGTGGCCGTGTAACAGCCTTCTCCCAAGCAGATGTCCACGTATTCGATGGCCATGTTGCCGTAATCGCTTCCGCTGTAGACGATTTCACCGGCTTCATCGGTGATTTCGAGGGCGACGTTATTGCCTTGGCTGAAGGTGCAGAGGTAAAGCAAAGCCTGCTCCCCGCCGTCTTCACAAGCATAAATGCACGTGCCGTCATCAATGGTCGCGGCCGGATTGAAGTTCACTGCTTCCGGGTCGGTACAACCGTGGACGTCACTGTTTCCATTGCCGCCACCACCGGTGCCTTCTTCAAATTCGCACTCGGTTCCCAAAGCAAAGTTGAAGACATCGTAGTTTCCGGACTCGAGGGTGATGTCACCAAACATGATGCCCGCATCCGGGAAATTCAGGCCCATGAACGCAGCATTCCATCCGTCACCGAAGCTATCGTACATGTGCAGCTGATAACAGCCGGTTTCAAAGCAATGCACGAAATCGTCCGCATCGTAATCCTCATAGTTGCCACCTTCTAGGACAATGTCTCCAGCATCGTTCGTGATTTCCCAACTGATTTCTGCCCCCCACATGGCGGTATAGAATTCCACTTGGGCTTCAAATTCACAGTCGTCTTGGGCTGTGGCTGGAGCGAAAGCAGCGGCCAGCAGGCACACAGCGGATAAAAGCAGGTTTTTCATTTGCGTTTGGTTTGGCGCTGGGCGCTAACGTAAAAACAAGATTACGACAAAAAGGTTGCGCAGGCGCTCCTGCACGCTTAACCCGCGATCACGCCAGAGCCGATGCACTCGTCTCCATCGTACCATGCGGCAAATTGACCAGCCGCGACGCCCGATTGTGGATGCGCGAATGTCACTTCGTAGTAATCGCTGTGCCGGGTGAGGGTGGCCTTTTGTAGCGGTTGCCGATAGCGGATGCGTACTTCAAATGCATCCGTGCTTTCACCGATGGCCAGTTCCTGGTCCGGACGAATCCAGTGTGCTTCATTCGAATGGATGCGAAGGGCTTGCCGCAACAGCCCGGGATGGTTTTCACCTTGCCCTACGAATAGCACATTTCGTTCAACGTCTTTCTCAAGCACAAACAAAGGCTCGGGCTTTCCACCCACCTGAATCCCCCGTCGTTGGCCTACGGTGAAAAAATGGGCACCGTTGTGTTGCCCCACACAGACTCCGTCCTCCGGATTCCAATGGGTTGGCTGTGAAGGGTCCGGTTGAGATGCCATGGCCTGCTTGGCGTGTTCCGAATCAATTTCAATGATGTCGCCTGTTTTCGGCTCCAGCTGCTGCTGAAGGAAATCCGGCAAGCGCACTTTGCCGATGAAACACAGCCCCTGACTGTCCTTTTTGTTGGCGGTGGGCAGGTCGATTTCCTCCGCCAAGCGCCGGACTTCTGGTTTGGTCAATTCCCCAATGGGAAAATGGGCTTTGTCGAGCTGGGCTTGTGTCAATTGGCATAGGAAGTAGCTCTGGTCTTTGTTGGTGTCTACGCCTGCTAGCAAGCGATGGGTGGGCTGTCCATCGATGTCAAGGGTTTCTTTGCGGCAGTAATGCCCAGTGGCCACACCGTCCGCACCGAGTTCGAGGGCGGATTGGAGAAACAGGTCAAATTTGACTTCTCGGTTGCACAGCACATCCGGGTTCGGTGTTCGGCCTGCGGCGTATTCGTCGAACATGTAATTGACGATGCGCTCCTTGTACTGCGCCGAGAGGTCCAGCACTTGAAAGGGGATGCCAAGGTGCGAGGCCACGAGCATGGCATCGTTGGCATCGTCAATCCAGGGACACTCGTTGTCGATGACGACCGATTCATCGTGCCAGTTACGCATGAAAATGCCGATGACTTCATGGCCTTCCTGCTGCAAAAGCCACGCGGCCACGCTTGAATCCACACCGCCGGAAAGTCCCACAACGATTCGCATGGGGGCAAAGGTAATTCTTCCAATCGCAGGGATGCACGCGGTGGACAATGCCCGTAGGATTTTAACGTACCTTGTACATCACCAAGGATGCGCAAGGCAACCTTGCATCAAAGAGGCCGTCTTATGAACGGCGGAAGCCATGTCTGAAAACGAATTACGTCAACACATCGAAGGGTGCAAGAACGGAAACAGGCTGTCCCAACAGTGGGTTTTCGACCGGTACTATCGGTTGATGTTTGGTGTGTGCCTGCGGTATACCAATGACACAGATCGCGTCCAAGACATGGTGCAAGAAGGGTTCCTCAAGGTGTTCACAAACATTGAGGGGTACACTTCGAAAGGTTCTTTTGAAGGTTGGATGAGACGAATCATGGTCAATACGGCCATTGATGCCATTCGCAAGCACAAAGCGGATCGAATGGATTCCACGGAGGACGAACACTTGGAGGTGCTCGTCGGCGTGGAAGAACAGGAAGAAGAAGTGGGCCGCGAATTCACGGTTCAGGAAATTCTCGATGCAATGGAGCAATTGTCCCCATCGTATCGAGCGGTCTTCAACCTGTACGTTTTTGACAACTACAGCCACCAGGAAATTGCCGAGAAACTCGGTATTTCTGTGGGGGCATCGAAATCGAACTTTGCCAAAGCCAAGCGAAATGTGCGAACCATTTTGCTCGGTAAAAACGAATTGAAGGTTGCGAAATGAGCGAAAACTTGAACTGGCTGGATCAATTGAAAAGGAGCTTCCAAGGCTTTGAACCTGATGTAACAGGTGATTGGAAGCGCATGGAGCAAAACCTCGATGCCCTGAATGCGGGATCGACCAATGAAATGGCTCGACGCATGCGTAATGCGCAGCGCATCGCAGTTGGTGCAACGGCCATCGCAGCCGGCATGGCGTTGTGGGTGATTGCGCCGACTATCCTGGAAGAGGAGCATGCCAGAGGGTCAGGTTTAGCAACCACCCAAGAGGTAATTGCCAATGAAACAAATGCCTCAGATGCTGCTACCTCAGCCCAGTCGTTATTTTCGCCTGCTGGGGACGCCACGGACGTATTCCCATCAGAAGGTGCCCGGACCTCGAACACGTTTGTCATCGACTTGCCCAGTTTAACGGTTAAAGCGGATGCACCGACCGAGATGTCCTCTTCGACACGCACAGAAGCCCCGGAAGGACGCCTAAGCGTTTCGACCGAGCAGAGTAGCCAACCACAAGACGTGACGGCAGTCGCTAAGGCTGAAGGGCAAGAAGATCTCGTTCTCAGTACTGAGGCCAAATTGGATGCGGCATTGGAGGCCATGACCGCGAGTGTTCAAGAGGCTTGTGCCGGGACGGAAGTAACGTTCGCACTGAATGGACTGGACCAGGAAGGTTCGGTGCTTTGGAATTTTGGCGACGGCGGGTTCTCCCAGGAAGTGGCTCCGACGCACATCTACGATGATGCGGGATCCTATGACATCACGGTCTCTGTCCGTGCCCCAGGTGATGGTATGATTCGAACACGTACTGTCGAGAACATGATTGTGGTACGTCCGAAGCCTGAAGCGGCCATGAATTGGGAGTTTTTCGATGCAACCTCAAACCGAGCACGCGTTCACCTTATCAATGAAACGGAAGATGCGAGCAGCAGCACATGGTTGCTCGAACAGGAGGGCCTGACGGAAGCGCAGGCGATGTTGGAAATCCCGGGTGACTACCACGTCAACCTGGTAGCGAGTAACAAGTTTGGCTGCCAAGACATTGCAGTTCAAAACATCCATTTGGGCTCGCGCAAAGAGGCCATCGCACCTGCCTTGTTCTCGCCAGATGGAGACGGCCGATACGACACCTTCATGCCGCTTATGTTGATGGACTTTAAAGGCAAGTGGGAACTCACCATTTGGGACGGCGACGAACAGGTATTCGAATCCTCCAAGTCCCGTCGGCCTTGGAAAGGCGAATTGGCGAATGGTGGTGCAGCTGAAGTTGGCAAAAAGTACACCTGGAAGTTGGTCGCAGAGACCCCTGCAGGGGAAAAGCACCTATTTGTCGATGAGGTGTTGATCGACGGCGAATAACCCCTAGTCAATTCACGGCCTTGATGGTTATCATCAGGGTGCATTTGAGTAATTTGCACTGTGCAACCTTTGCGCAGGAATCGGGTTACTAAATTGACACCTTTGAAGACCACATTTATGGCATCTCGTTTTTACCCCTTACAGCTACCCATGGCGTTACGAAACTTGACCGCTCGAGTGCTCGGCTTGGCCTTTGTGCTCGCAGCCTGCTCAGCCAACCTATGTGCGCAGGAAGACATCCAAATCAGTGCGGGTGGTGAAGTCGTCATTTGCGACGGCTTTTTCTATGACGATGGGATACTGGGAGCCGTCGATGGAGGTCCCTACACAGACCAAGATTACACCATCACCATTTGTCCTGAGACAGACGGGGATGCGATTCAGGTGGTCTTCTTAGCGTTCGATCTTCAGACGAACGCCAACCCCAACAACAACGACGTGTTGTATGTCTTCGACGGCGATGACACGAGTGCAGAGATGGTTGGGGCTGGAACCAACAACAGTTTGCAGGGGGTGAGTTTTACTGCTTCGACCTTTAACCCTACGGGATGCCTGACGTTTGTCTTCAATTCCAACAACGGCGCCACTGCAGGTGCAGCAGGTTGGGTAGGCACCATTGCTTGTGTGACTCCCTGCACGTACCCTGAGTCAGGGTATGACATGACCGATCCCGAGCCGTTTGAGCCTGGGCAACCCATCGTGGGTGTATGCCCGAACCAAGAGGTTTCTTTTGATGGTAGCAGCTCTATCGGTGACGGAGTGGATTTGGAATACTGGATTTGGAACTGGGGCGACGGCACGGTCGATTCCACCACAACCCCGCTGACATCACACTCGTACGAAGAGCCAGGGGAGTACCTGGTTTCGTTGGTGGTTGCAGACGAAAACAACTGCACCAGTGTCAACT
>CALKYI010000021.1 GCA_938003665.1 uncultured Flavobacteriales bacterium | reverse complement strand
GGCGTTCCACAGGTAGCCTTTGTACTCGAGCAAGGCAAAAGCGCCGCCCCAACGCACAAACGCGTCGTTGTGGTAGCCGATCTTGTCCCCGACAAAGCGCATGTTCGTGGAGGCGTTGTTGTTGCGGGTGTCCACGAAGTAGTCCCCGCCGAGCAGGTCAAATACTTCAGCATACTTCTCGCTTTGATAGGTGCGGAAGTCCAACCCACCGGAGAGGGTGAGCGATTCCGAGGTTTCGTGGCGGAAGGTGGACAGGATGCCGTACCAGTAGTGGTTGTTGAAGAGTTTGCGGAGGATGCGCCCAGACTTCAAGAGCGAGTCACTATACGTCGGATCAATCGGAGGTCCGAACAGGCCACCGATGGTGTTCGAGTTGTAAAACTTCTGGAAGTCGACCTGGCCGTCGGGTGTGTAATCGCCACCGCCGAGGCTGTTTTCCAACCGTGTACCTCCTCCGTATCCGTAGCTCGCGTAGGCCATGTTGGAGATGTACAGCTTGTCTGAAACGCGCCAGCTGTGCCGCAAGGAAAAGAGCGGCTTGTGGTACTTGTTTTGGCGCTCATACAAGACTTCGTCATTGAGCATGCCCCAGTGCACGTTGTAGTTGTCGCCGTAACTCACCAGCCCGGTCGTATCAATGAAGTCCGTTGCCGAGACTTCTGCCTCAAAATCATCTGCTGAGTCGTAGCCGTAGTGCGCGTTGAGGCTGTCGTACGCAGCCAATTCCTCCTCCTGGAGCAGGGTTCCGTCGTTGAAGATGGCATCGTACGCAACGCTGTATCCGCGCAACCGCTCGTAGTCCTCTTCGCTGCCGGTGAACAGCGATCGCGCAAAGTCCTTGTTGTGGGTAGCGATCCGCTGCTGATAGCCACGGGAGGCATTCTCCGAAGGCGAGCCGGTCGCGCTGATGGAGAGCGTGTGGTTGCCGAGCGCCTTTTGGATTTTCACGTAGTAGAAAAAGGCCCGGTTGTAATCCTGTTGGAAGTAGCCCTGGCGGTTTTGGAAACTGCCGGCGAGGGTGTAGCCCCAACCGCCGTCGAGCCGGCCGGAGGTGTGGCCAAGCGATGTGCGGGTGAAACCAAAGCTGCCCACTTCTTGCTTGACGGAAGTCTTGCGGGAGGATTCGATGCCCGAGGTAACGATGTTGACGGTTCCACCGATGGCAGGCAAGGCGAGTTTGGAAGCGCCGAGGCCACGTTGAACCTGCATGGTCTGGGTCACCAAATCCAACCCGAACCAATTGTTCCAGTACACCGCTCCGCTTTCCATGTCATTGACGGGGATGCCGTCGACCAAGACCGAAACGTTCCGCTGCTTGAAGCCGCGGATGGAAATGGAAGGCCCGTTGTCGTCCGATCCCGCTTGGGTGGCATAGACGCCAGGCGTACTATTCAAGATCATCGGAATGGGTTGCGAGCCCAATTCCTCTTGAATCTGAACGGGTTTGATGTTCGAGAAAGCGACAGGCGTCTCGCGCTCAATGGCGACATCGGCAATGACTTCGGCTTCTTGCAGGACGATGGTGCTTAGCTTGAAGTTGGCCTGAACCAACGCCCGATCCACCTGGACCGAACGGGTCTGGCTCTCATAGCCGATGTACTGCACCGTGATGTCGTAGGCACCGTAGGGCAGGTCCAACGTGTACGCACCATCGAAGTCGGTGGCGACGCCGGTACCGTTGACCAATACGCTGGCTTGGATCAAGGCCTCACCTGTAATGGCGTCCGACACAACACCGGTTATTTTGCCGGATTGCGCCCAAGCCGCTGCACTCAGCCAGAGAGCCAAGCTTGCAAATGCCAATCGCTTCATCAAATGCTTATTGAATTACCACGCGGTGCGCAAAGGTGCGCCCCTCAGAGAGGTGGATGTTCACGAAGTAGGTTCCGCTCGCGAGGTCGGTCAAGGCGAACTCACGTACAGCTTGCGCCATGTTTTCATCGCGAAGCAGCTGACCCGTAGCCGAGAATACCGTGATGCGCTCGATGGATTCAGTGGCCGTAAGGGTCAAATTGCCGTTGGCAGAAGGGTTGGGGAATACGGCGGTTTCAACGGCCGGCAATTCTTCCAATTCGTTCGGGCTGCAAGCGCAGCTGTGCATGCCGAGGCCGTCCCAGGTGTTGACCACGAGGGTGTCCCACTCGAGGAAGGTGTTGAAGCTGACAGGAGGAACCGTTACACCGCCCATTATAGCGTACTTGCGCCTAAGGGTGTGGTTGGAAGTCAACCAAGCTGCGCCATCACCGATGTCGATGTAGCCGTTTGCTTCGTCGTTGGTCCACGCCACGCCAGGGTCTTCCCCGGGCTTGCCGAAGATGTCCACCACGGTGGTTTCGTTTTTGACCAAGACCAAGGCGTCGTCGCCGTTCATGTAGGTCGGTGCTGGGTAGGGGTTGTCCAATTGGTCCGCGTAGGCCTGCATTTCAGGATCGCAAGCAGGTGAGGTCGCGCCGCCGCCCAAATCCACATCTTCAGTTTGACCGTTCACCAATACCCACGTGCCGTAGGGTTCAATGGTGCCGATGAGGTCGGTCCAATCCGTAGCGGTGCCTTCCCCATTGCTCCAGCGCTGCAGCTGGTATGCAGAGAGGTCGATGGCTTCGCCGGTGGGGTTGTAAAACTCCACACCCTTGTTGTTGCCGGTGCCTTCGCAGTACTCGGAAATGAAGATTTCGGTGCATTGCGCTTGCACCAGAGCGGGCAGGGTCAAGGCCAATGCCAATTGGAGGAAAGTGAATCGCATGTGATTTGGTGTTTGTGAAAATCGTTGCAATTTAACCGGGAAAAGGCCAAAACCGATGAGAACATTTGAGTTTGAGGATGTGCGCGACCGTTGCTTGTCGAAAGCCCACGTCACCGAGGAATTTCCCTTTGACGAAAACACCTGTGTGTGGAAGGTCGCGGGCAAGGTTTTCGCCTTGGCTGATATCGATGCTTTCGACGGCGTAACATTGAAATGCGATCCGGAATACGCGGTGGAATTGCGTGAACAACACACAGGCATAATCGGCGGCTACCACGCCAACAAAAAGCACTGGAACACCGTCCGTTCCGACGAGGATGTACTCCGAGCACTGGTCTTGGATCTGATTGACCACAGCTACGAACGGGTGGTTGCGGGTTTTTCACAAAAACAGCGCAAGGCGCTCGGATTGTAAGGGCATTGATTATCCTTGTTGCATGGAGATTGCAGCACTCGATTGGGCCATCATAGGCGCGTATTTTTTGTTGGCCCTGGGCGTGGGCATCTGGGCATCGCGCGTGGTCGGCAACTCGGCCGCGGGGTTTTTCCTCGCCGGACGCAACATGCCGTGGTGGCTGCTGGGCATCAGCATGGTCGCGACCACGTTTTCGACCGACACCCCCAACCTCGTCACGGGCCTCGTCCGCGAACAAGGTGTCAGCGGCAACTGGGGGTGGTGGGCCTTTTTGCTCACCGGCATGCTCACGGTATTCGTTTACGCCAGGCTTTGGCGCCGTTCGGGCGTCATGACGGACATTGAGTTCTACGAATTGCGGTACGGCGGCAAGCCCGCAGCGGTATTGCGCGGGTTTCGGGCACTGTACTTGGGACTGGTCTTCAACGTGCTCGTGATGGGCACCGTTTCGCTCGCGGCCATCAAATTGGGCGGCATCCTACTGGGCTGGCCTGGCTGGCTGACCTTGCTCGTCACCGGTGCCATCACTTTGTTGTACAGCACGCTGGGCGGATTGCGAGCGGTCATTCTCACTGATTTTGTACAGTTCATTTTGGCCATGATTGGCTCGGTATGGGCCTGCTGGTACATCCTGAATTTGGATGCGGTTGGAGGGCTGGATGCGTTGCTGGCAAACGCGGACGTTGCCTCCAAAACAAGCATGTTCCCTGCCATGGACGATCCCGCTCAATGGGTGCCGATTCTCCTCGTGCCACTTGCAGTGCAGTGGTGGGCGAGTTACTACCCGGGGGCTGAACCCGGTGGGGGCGGGTACATCGCACAACGCATGTTCAGTGCCAAAGACGAAAGCCATGCGGTGGGGGCCACGCTGCTGTTCAATGTGGCGCATTACGCCCTGCGTCCGTGGCCGTGGATTTTGATTGCGTTGGCGTCGATCGTGGTGTTCCCCACGTTGGAAGATTTGCAGGCCGCGTTCCCCAATATACCTGCGGACAAAATTGGCCACGACCTGGCCTATCCTGCTATGCTGTCCCTGCTGCCTGAGGGGTTGTTGGGCCTCGTAGCGGCGTCGCTGCTGGCAGCGTTTATGAGCACCATGTCCACCCAGCTGAACCTCGGAGCAAGCTACCTTGTCAATGACTTTTGGGTCCGGTTCATGCGCCCCAATGCCACCGATGCGGAGCAGGTGCGGGCGGGCCGATTGGCGACTGTGGTCTCCCTGATCCTTGGCAGCGGGCTCGGTTTGCTGTTGACCGACGCGGGGCAAGCCTTCAACCTGCTGTTACTCATTGGCGCCGGGACCGGTGGTCTGTTCATCCTGCGGTGGTTTTGGTGGCGCATCAATGCGTGGACCGAGTTGGTGGCGATGGGCGGTTCGTTGGTCGTTGCGGGGTATTTCACCTTTGTGCACGACGGCTTGGACATCGTTGAGTTGGCCGCCCATGAGAAACTCATCTGGGGCTCCTTGCTCACCACTTTGGTGTGGGTGGTAGCGACCTATTTGACACCCCCCGAGTCGGACAAGACATTGACTGCGTTCGTTGAAAAAGTCAATCCGGGCGGTCCGGGATGGAAACGGTGGGCCTCAGCAGGTGTAACGGCTCCTTGGCCCGTTCCGAGGGGCATCCTCTCCATGGTGTTGGGGTGCACAGGCGTGTATGCCGCGCTCATAGCCACCGGATCTTGGTTGTACGGTGACGCATCCTCGGCGATGCTGCTGCTGGCGGTAGCGGCATGCAGTGCATGGGGCGTATTTGCTTTGAACCGAACGCCGGCAACCACATGATTGTCAATACGTCAGCGCCAGGCAGGATCTGCTTATTTGGCGAGCATCAAGATTATTTTGGACTTCCGGTGGTGGCGGCGGCGATTGATTTGCGCGGGAACATTCGCAGCACCTCGCGGTCGGATAGAACCGTTGAATTGCATTTGCTGGACTTGGACGAGGTCCATGCATGGAACTTGGATGCCTTGCCCGAACCGGGGCCCCGCGCGTATTGGTTGGCGGCGCTTCATATCGCCCGAAAAGAGGGGTGGCTGCCGGAAAACGGATGGCGGGCAGAAGTGACGAGCGCCATTCCTCAGCAAGCCGGGGCGAGCAGTTCGAGCGCGCTCACGGCAGCGTGGTGTGCATTGATCGCCACGCGGGCTGGGAAGTCGTTTGATCAGGAATGGGTGGCCCATGCGACATGGCGCGTGGAAGTGGCGTTTTTTGATGAACCGGGGGGCATGATGGACCAGGTCATGTGTGCCATGGGCGGCGTGCGAACGGTCGATTTCCATCCTGCGTTCGCGACGCAACTCGTTTCATGTCCTGCAGGCGAGTGGTTGCTGATCGACTCCGAACAACCCAAAGACACGTTGAGCATTCTATCCCGCGCCAAGCACCAACGGCTCGAGCTTCTCGAGGAATGGGGAGCCTCTCTGCACGATGGCGTCTTTACAGAACGACCGAAGCAATGGGGTCCGAACGCCCACCGACTCATGGACGCGACGGTGGGCATCCAATCCGTTTCGTCGGATGGCCGAGCCTTGCTTGAGGCGAGCGTCGCGTCATGTCAATCCATTGGTCAACGGTTGACAGAACACCACCGTTGGCTGTCCGAAGGGATTGAAGTGTCCACGAAGCGCATTGACGCATTGCTTGAACAGGCCGTGCAACTCGGAGCCTGCGGTGGCAAAATCAACGGTTCCGGCGGCGGTGGAACGGCGTTCGCTGTTTTTCCTGAAGGCAAGCGGCAGCCAGCGGTGGAAGCATTCCACGCAACAGGCGCGCGGGTCATCCCGATCAACTTGGGCGCTGAAGGCGTCCGCATAGAGGTGAATTGAGTGAGATGTATGAACTTGGAGGCATGACGTGCAATCGGATCATTGTGTTGGCGGCCGGCCGCGCCACGCGCATGCGCACCAGCGCTGCATCGGCGGAGCAATCGCGTTTCGCTCAGGATGCACTGGAGCGGCCCAAACCCATGATTCGGGTGGGCCCCAACGGCGAGCCCATGCTGGAGCTCATCCTCGAGCAAGCCCTGCGAGCGGGGTTCACCGAAGCGACCGTAGTCGTCGCACCCGATGACTCCATCACACCGGCATTTCTGCAAGAATGGGCGAGCCGAGGCCTCGGCATGCGCATCCAAACGGCTGTTCAGTCCGAACCCAAGGGCACGGGCCATGCTGTCCAATGTGCCCTAGCGAGCGACCCTGTTGCTCCGGGTTCGATGTGGGTGTTGGCCAACGGCGACAACCTCCCAACTCGGTCTGCCTTGTCCCGTTTGCGGACGGAAGGTGAGGGGCCGGCTGTATTGGCCTACGATAGGGACGCACTGGGACTCGATCCTGCTAAAACCATGGCTTTCGCCGTGCTCGAAGGAGACGGCAACACGGTTCACCGCATTACGGAAAAGCCGGACGCGTCGGTCGTTGAACGCTTGGCTGCGAGCGGGTCGGTGCGCGTTTCCATGAATTATTTTCGGCTCGATGGCGACCGCCTTCAGACGCATTTAGCTGCATTGACACCGCATCCCGACCGCGGAGAACTCGAGCTGCCCACGGCCTTGCAAGCAATGATGGATGCCGGCACAGGGCTGACCCAAATCAACGTCGCGGAGGAAGTGCTGGATCTGACCCGCATTCAAGACGTAGCGGGTGTCCAAGCTGGTATGCACATGCTGGAACCCTTCCAGCTGGAAGTGTGCGCCAGTTCGCCTTCTGACGTTCGAACGGCGGCCATAGCTGGCGCACAGCGCGTGGAATTGTGCGCGCATTGGGAGTGCGGGGGGCTGACGCCAACGGAGGCAGACATTCGATTGGCACGCGCCCACGGGTTGCCGGTGCATGCCCTGATCCGTTGCCGGGCAGGGCACTTTGTTTACTCTGAGGAGGAAAAAGCACTGATGACAGCGCAGATCGAGGGTTCGTTGGCGGCCGGTGCTGCTCGGGTAGTGGTGGGCACTTTGCAAGCGGATGGGACGTGGGACACATCCTTGTTGCGACGCTGGGTGGATATTTATGGAGCTCACCAGATCGTCATTCACCGGGCCTTTGATGCTTGCACCGATTGGGAAGTCGCCGCCGCGGCCCGGCAGGCAGTGCGTGTTCGACGCTCAGC
>CALKYI010000020.1 GCA_938003665.1 uncultured Flavobacteriales bacterium | reverse complement strand
CCCATTGTCGTCTGTAGCGTTGGGGTCGAAGTTTAACGCTGTAGCGTCGGTGCAACCGGATACTTCAAACGGATCACAAACCCCGTCTAAATCACTGTCTAATAAGCAGTTGCCATCACAATCGTACCCGTCCTCGGCATAGGTGCATTCTGCATCCGATCCCGGGTAGCTCGGCGCATCGGGGTTGTAGTTGCATGCCGTTTCGTCACCGCAGCCAATCGGTCCGCATTCCGTGCAGTTGAATTGCTGCCCCAACACAAACGCGGGAGAGCCGTCCGCGGGAAGGATGAGGGCGTGCAAGACCCCATTCAGGCAGTCTTGGCTGGTGAATTGTGCAATGAGCACCTGCATGTCGTCACCGGCGATGGCATTGGTCGCGCCGGGCATGGCGAACCAAGACCCTCCGGTTTCAGTGTTCATGTAGATGCTTTCGCCTGACGTGGCTGAGGGGAAGAAGAGGTTCGATACCCACTGCTGTTCCAAATCTTCGTTGACAATGATGAACGATTCGCCGGCACCCAAATCCGGTTCATGTTCCAATCCGATGGTCACGTAGCTGTCATAGGACAACGACGGGTAGAGAGCCAAACCTTCCGTCGAGATCCCGGCAGCGGTGGGGCCGGATGCGTACAAACTGTTGAAGTAACCTGCTGGTGCCACGATTTCCGTGGGGTTTTCGTTGTTACCAAATACCGTAAGTACTTGGTCTGCAGGGTCAGCGAGGTTGAGAAAGAACTGGTAGGTGGTGTGACCTGTGAGGTCAACTTCTCCAACCATACCTGAGTGTTCGCCGGTGATTTCAATGGACATTGAATAGTCCTGGGCGTGGGTAGTATGCAGGGCTGCGCACAACGCAGCAACCGCCCAGAAGGACCGGGTTAGGCAATTTTGGCTCATGTCAGACAATTTGGGACTTCTAATATAAGAACTAGAGCCTTATATTATACTATTCGTCGAAGGAAAATATTTATCCCCGGAATAAAAGAGCCAAATGGTCGAAATTTTGACTTCCGATTTGTGCAGAAGCATCTACGTGAAACCGTGCTAAATCCTTGATAAATTTCGCTCAATCAGGGCATGCCGCTCCGAAATCGGTCAAGAGTAAAAGCAGATCGGCAACGGTCACAATGCCATCGTCGTTGATGTCTGTAGCGCATGAATTTTCCGCATTGGCAAAAAGACAAGAGCTGTCATCAATTGTTGCTAAGTTGTTGAAATTCAATGCTGAAGGATAGGTGCATCCGAAGATTTCGCATCCCACAAAATCGCAGGAGCCATCGTCTTCGGTGGCGGTGTTGTCGTAATTGCACGCATTGGAATAAGTACAGCCCAGCACAGCATCATTGCCTCCTCCGCCTTCGCCGCTGGTGTCGCACTGACCGTCCACGGTGTGCTGGCCAAAATTGGACCAGTCGTCGATTTCGAGGACAATCCATTCGCTGTCATCGGCGTTCGTTCCGGCCGAAAGATCCCAGTCACCGGCGTTTCCGCTGAGCACATACGATTTGCGGACAAGGGTGTGATTCTGGGTGCCATTGGTGGTGCCCGCGACGTCCCAACCGCTGCCGGGATCTCCGTTCCAGTCGCCGATGATGTCCAGGATGACAAAATCTGTGGGCGACCCTTCAACGAGGGCAAAGCCATCGTCGCCGTTGGACAAGTTGCCGTAAATAAAGTCGGCGGCATTCAACAGCGCAGGTGCAGCGGATGAATGCACAATCCGGTAAACGCCTCCTGGTGCGATGCTGGCGTTGACGGGCAGTTCGACCCAAGTTTCAAAGGCTCCGGGAGTTGCAGGCTCATTGACGGTATGCGCCAAGGCCATTGATTCCAAGCTGACTTCGGTCAAACCGGGGTTGAAGATTTCGAGGTATTTGTTGTTGGAGCTGCCTTCCGCGTATTCAGAAAAGAACAACGTGCAGCTTTCCAGGGGGGCGCCTGAGCAATCTAGACCGGCTTCAGGGTAGGTGCAAGACCCGTCGTCCTCGTTGGCGGCAGCATCGTAATTGCACGCAACGGGATCGGTGCAGCCGGGCACCGTGGTTCCGCTCCAAAACCAAGCGGTTTCAACCCATTCCGGGTGGCTGATGTAGGGATTGAAATTGCCTTGAACTTCCTCAATGCGGGCGTTTCGAGTGGATTCAAACGCGTCCACAGGGTCTTCCAAGTGCCAGGCATAGAACAGTTCCGGATCGCCCAAATCGCCGATGTCCCCAGCTTGGGTCGGGTACATCGTGTAGAAGTAAAAAACCTTACGCGCGATGTCGCCTTTGTGGTCGGCTGGGGGTTCCCATGCGTTGCCGCTTCGTTTGGACCAGGCTTCTGGATTGGGAGGAACGTTGCCTTGGGTGGTGTAATTGCCGTTGGCGTCGATTCCGTACCATTGAGCGGTTTCGTTGTCGACCGATCCGTAAGGGGTGTTGCCTCGGGCGGAATTGGCGCTGCCGTGGGTAGGGCGGATGTTAAACAAATCGGATTTCATGGGAGAGAGGCTCCCGAAAAAGCTTTGAGGAACGATGTGCTCGGTGTTGATGGGATCGAGATACGTGACAAAAGCGGATGGTTGTTGGAAGCCGGTGTAAATGCCGGTGATGAGTCCTCCTTCTTCATCCGTGTATCCAAACATTTGGGTCCGCGCGCCGTTGTACCCCAGGTCGTCAAAGTAAGGGTCGTACCATTCTGCCTTCAGCCAGGTGCGCAAGGCCTCCGAGTTCAGTCCATCGGGTGCGTCGGGCTGCGCCCAAGATGGCGCGGTGTACAGCGTCAAAAATCCGGTGATTAGGCTGATTTTATTTATTGAAAAAAGATTCATTCAATAGTGATTATTTGTTTGTAAATCAGAGTATTAATTTATTCTGATTTGACAAAATGCAATTCCGTGAAATCGAAATCTGGATTCGGTACGTCAATGTCCAAACTTTCCACTTGGCCGGAGGTGTTGAGGCTGAAGTGGGCCGTGCCGCTCGGCAGCATCATTTGCGTGTCCCAATGCAACCGAAATGTATCGAAATGCCAATGCTCGAAATGCCCTTTGAACAGCGGGGTGGGGTCGAATGCGAATTCCAATTGCTCCCCGTTGAGTTGAATGGTGATGTCACCGTACATCACGTCCGTGTACGTCCCGACATACGCATCCAACACCAAGGACGGTACGGTGTCGGGCACGCGGGAGGCGAGCAGCTCTGCTTCAGCTGCAGCTTTCTCGGCCGGTTCCGCCGCACGGCGTTCCCGCAGAAAATCCAGTAACGGGGTTTCTTTGTCGTTGGCAAGCAAAATGCCCAAGGCATCAAACCCCAAGGCCCATGGAACGGAACTGTTGGTGTTCGTGGCGATGAAGATGCCCAGTTTTTCCCCAGGCACCAGCATCTGCCGGGAAATCATGCCGTCATAACCACCGGAGTGGCCAACGATTTTGCGCCCATGCAGGGTGCCCAATTCCCAGCCCAATCCGTAACCGCGAAAATGCATCGAAGGCAACCGGTCGGCATAGAACCGTGAAACCGGAATGGGCGTGTGCATGGTCCACATCGCATCGGTTTGTGCATTGGACCAAAGCCGCTCATCCGCGACGCGGCCGCTGTCCATTTGGGCGATCATCCATTGGGCCATGTCCGTGACGCTCGTGATCAAAGCGCCAGCAGGGGCCATGTTGTCCCAATTGACCCAATCGATGGTCGTGAGGACGCCTTCTTCCAGCTCGTTGTGCGGCAGGGCTACATTTTCCAGGCCAAGCAGTTCTTCGGTTGACAAGACTGCGCGATCCATGCCCAAGGGGATGAGCAGCGAGTCGCGGACGGTCGCTGACCAGGGTTGCCCGGTGATGCGCTCGACCACTTTGCCGGCGGCGATATAGAGAATGTTCTGGTAACCGAATTGCGTGCGGAAGGGGCTGGTGGGTTGGAGGTGGCGCGCGCGTTGGAGCACTTCGTCGGCGCTCCACGTCGTTCCGTACCACAGCAAGTCGCCTGAGAACGTTTCCAGACCGCTGCGGTGGCACAGCAAATCAGCGATGCGCAATTCAGAGGTGACATACGGGTCGTACAACTCAAAATCCGGCAAGTAGTCCTGCACGCGGTCGTTCCAATCCAGTTTGCCGGCGTCCACCAGTTGGGCCAGGGCGGCACTCGTAAAGGCCTTCGTATTGGAGGCCACGGCGTAGAGGGATTCCGGGTTGGCATCCTGAGTTCCATTGGCATCGAGCTTGCCGTGCGATTGCGACCATACCAACTCGCCATCGTGCACGACGGCAACAGACAGGGAAGGCAAGTTCAGGGTTTGTTGGGCCTCCAACATGGCAGCGTCCAACCGGTTCCATTGGGATTTCGAAATCTTCAATTGGGCCGAGGCCGTGACCGGCGCAAAGGCCCAAGCCGCTAGAGCAATCAGAAAAGCGCTCGAGAGGCGCGTGACGTGTTCGGTTTTGAAGGAAATTTGGGCAATCATAACAGCTAATTTCGGTCAGATGGGAGCGAATGCATTCAAAATAGGCGACAAAGTGCGTTTCCTTAACGACGTAGGGGAAGGTCGGGTCACGGCCGTGCAGGCGGACGGCCAAATCCTTGTTGAGGACGACAACGGCTTTGAATACGCGCATGCGCCGAGCGATTTGATTCCCATGGCGTCCCGAGCGGTGATGGAACAGGCTTACGAGCGCGTGGTGCCGTCGGTCCTCGAAATCCTGCAGCAAGAAATGGACCCGACGCGTCAGCGCAAGATGGAGCAGGATTTTAAGTCGAAGTACAAAGAGGCCCAGGCACGCCCATCAGGCGGCGCAGTGGAAGAAGTCGATTTGCACTTGCACGCCATCGTCGACTCGCAGGCGGGTTTGAGCCCCGGTGTGATGCTCGAACTGCAGATTGCGCATTTTGAGCGCATGCTTCAGATCGGCATTCGCCAACGCACGAAGAAGATGATTTTCATCCACGGCATTGGCCAAGGGGTGTTGCGCCACCAAATTTGGTCCCGTGTGGAGCAGTACTACCCGGATTGTTCATGCCGCTCAGCCGACCCTCGGCAGTATGGCAATGGCGCGACAGAAGTGTGGATTGGGGAGGCGGCATTTCGCCACTAATCGCGCACTACTCTTGGCCTGAATTGGCCTTTTTCTCAGCAGCCCACTCCTTGGCAATGGTTTTGAGGTCCCGTTCGGGATCCTTGATTGACAGTTGGCTCGCGTCGACTTCCAAAGCCGCCTCCAGGGCCTCCCAGCCGGTCACCTCAAAAGCGAAGGCTGTGCCTTGTGCATCGGTGCGTTCCAACGCTTGGATGGGGTATTTCTGCGCTGCATGTGGAAGGTCAACGCTTTCCAACGGCTGCAGGCGCATCCATTCGTAAACCGCTTGTGCTTGGTCGGCATCTTTTTCGGTGCGCAACGTCAATTGTAGGCTTCCGCCTTCGATGGACGCTGTCCAAACCGTTGTTGAATCGGTGGATCCCACCTGCTTCCAGGCGTCGGATTTTTTGGAAAGAAATTGCGACTGATTGCCCGTGAAACCAGCTTTCGCAGCAATGCTGGCCGGAATGAAATTGCCCTGGAGCGATTGCAGGTTAATGGTAGCTGCACGCCCTTGTGCAGGGTCGAGGTAGAAAACGTCGTCAGAGGGACCATTGATTACTTGCCATCGGTAACGCGTGTCTGTGGCCTTCGGATTGTTCCAGCCGGCTCGTTTCTGCGCGCGCCCGGCGCCCTCCAAATTGAAATGTGCCACGTGCGTCCAGGTCAACTGCTCGGAACCCAAGTTGGTGCGTGACAATGCCGCTACTTCGCGCGAGAGCTCGGCTTGGATGGCCATTTGGGCGAGTCGGGCAGAGTCCACCACGGTCGTATCCGCCACTTCTGTCGACTGCACAGTCGTGGTATCGGATGCTGTGAGGGTCGCGGCCGATGTGTCCGGTACACTGGCTTGTCCGGTTGCATCCGAACAAAGAAGGTCCATCAAAATTACAGCCAACAAGGGAAAAGTCGCGGTGCGTTTCATCTACCGAAGATACGATGCAAGCCGCTTTGTTGGGGTCAATTCCGGTACCGCCGCCGCAAGCGCTTGGGGTTGTTCCACGGAGCTTGCAGATTGGGGTCACGGACGTCAATATCCTCTTCCAAAACCCAGTGGTTTTTCTTCCAAACGAATCCATCGTACGACATATCCGGCCCGTAGTACGCCGTCTGGCCTTCCAAATCTGGACTTGGAGGACTGAGGTGATCCATGACAATCATGTCCAAATCTTCGCGCCATTGCAGGCTGGCGGAAACTTGGTCCGAGTATTCCATGATGTAACGCTTCGTGGAACCGCGGCCGGCGGAGATGATGGGCACGCCAAATTTGAGCTTGGTGCCGCTGACGGACAGGGTTTCAATCACCTTTCGCGTTCGGATGTTGTCGGCACCGTCCCACCCAAGCAAGGTGTAAACAGGGCGGTTGCCTTGGTGCTGGAGGAGCACTTCGTAGTAGACTGCCCCGGGCCATTCTTTCGCCGTGTAGCGGGACTTTTCGTCCAGGGTGGGGCGCAGGGTGGTGGAACGCTTGAAGCGCAACGCCTGCACGGCTTGTTCGTTCTTTTTGCCCCTGAATACGACCACAGCGCCGTAGGCGTTGGTTTGGTTGCTCAGCTCCACATTCCACGACACCACGGCGAGGCGTTCTTTGCCAGAACCAGCAGAGGCAAATCCCATCACGCCTCCTAGAATCTCGCCGGCCTCCTGTTCCAAAGAATGGCTGCTCCAGTGGTCAACAAGTGCTTCAGAGAGTTGATCGCTCAGCGCCAGTCGCTCGGCATCTGTTGGAGCCTGCTGGATTTCGGCGTAGCGCTCGACGAATGCTTCCAACTCACCTTGTGCAGTCGATGTGGTACCCCATCCCAAAATGCAGAGAAGTCCGATGCTGAAGTGCAACGCAAGCGGCTTCAATGAATTGGATGGTAGGGTTAGCAGCATGGAATACAAACGCCAGAACGGCGCGTCGAATTGCCTTTACAGGTGCATGAAGGCCTTCTTGGCCAGCAACAGTTCTTCGGATTCCACGTGGTCCGGGTCGTCCACACAACAATCGACTGGACAAACGGCTGCACACTGTGGCTCGTCATGGAACCCGACGCATTCCGTGCACTTTTCGTGTGCGATGTAGTACACGTCCATGTTGCGGGGGTCGTTCTCGAGATCGGCGTTGACCATACCAGCTGTGGGGTGTTCACCGTCTCCTTTGAACCCTGTCCCGTCCGAGAACTGCCAGCCGGCTCCGCCTTCGTAGATGGCGTTGTTGGGACACTCGGGTTCACAGGCACCGCAGTTGATGCAGTCGTCGGTAATCATAATGGCCATGCGCGTGTTCGGTCTTGGGTTGCAGCGTTAAATTTGGGGCGAAGATACGCACCAAAATGACCAACACATTCCTTTCCGGCCTTGTTCAATTGGGGGCGTGGTTCCGCGGCGAAGTGGCGAATGAGGGCCCCGAGAATGAAGGGCTATTGCGATTGGCCGAGGCGCAGAACCGTTGGTTTACGCCGGCTTTCGTCAAATCGGCGATGAACGCCAATGGCGAGATGTTGCGTGCTGACGTGCTGGAGCGGTGGCTGGCCCATTACCCCCAACTTAACGATGCACGTTCTCCCCAGCTCATTGGCCTTGTCTTGGCCGGCAACTTACCCATGGTGGGATGGCACGATGTGCTGTGTGTGCTTTTGAGCGGACATCGTGCCCTGGTGAAATGCAGTTCCGAAGACCAGGTCCTGATTCCGGCTGCGGTGGCTGCGCTCGATTCTTATTGCGAAGAGGACGTGGCGTCCCGTGTTGAATTCGTCACGGGGACGCTGGAAGGCGCGGACGCGGTCATTGCCACCGGGAGTGCCAATACGAACCGGTACTTCGAGTATTACTTCCGCGGTCTGCCCCGCGTGCTACGAAGCCAACGGACGAGTGTCGCGGTCCTCAGCGGCGATGAATCCCACGAGCAATTGCAAGCGCTCGGATCGGACGTATTCCAATACTACGGCTTGGGGTGCCGCAGCGTTACCAAACTGATGCTGCCCAAGGGGTTTGACTTGGACCGGCTGTTTGCTGCCTGGGTGGAATGGGGGCACGTAGCGCAGAACAACAAGTACGCCAACAACTACGATTACCACAAAGCGGTGTGGCTGCTGAACCGGGAGGAATTGATCGAAAATGGATTTCTCTTGGTCAAAGAGGACAGCGGTTGGGTAAGTCCGGTCGGAACCCTGTACTACGGCTGGTACGACGCGTTGGATGATGTGCGGGAGGAATTGGAAGCCGCTGCGGACAGCCTGCAGTGTGTCGCGACAGAGATTCCCGAGGCATTGAAGGTCACCTCGGTGCCGACCGTACCGCTCGGACAATCCCAAAAACCCAACCCGTGGGATTACGCGGATGGGGTGGATACGCTGAACTTTTTATTGGCCTTATCTTCGTGACCAACCGCGAGAAATTCCGAATGAACCGAGTAAAACGTTGGGCGTTGGCCGCAGCTGGAGGCTCCACTTTGTTGTGGGGGTGTTCCACAGACATCGAATTGAATGCACCCTATGACCGCACGCCGGTGGTATTCAGTCTGTTGGATGCTGCCCAGGATACGCAATGGGTGCGCATCAACCGCACGTGGTTGGGCGATGGTAACCAATTTGATGCCGCGTTGATCGCCGACAGCAGTGAGTACCCAGCGGAGGCATTGACCGTTCACATTCAAGAGCGATTAGGCGGCACGGTAACCTCCGAATGGGCATTGGTCGATACCGTCATCGAGAACAAATCCGACGATGGCATTTTCTATGCGCCTGAACACCAGATGTGGTTTTTCGTTCCGGAAGGAGGGCTCGATACCGATGCCGAATACGACTTGTCGATTGCCATCGATGAGGAACCAGAAGACGTAAGTTCGACGACCAACATGATTGCGGAGCAAATTGGGAACATTACCCAACCGCCCCCGGGCGTCAACAACTTCAAAATTGGCTTTGCGAGTCCAGGGTTCACGACGACCTATCCGGACATCACCTTCAAGTGGTCATCGACCGCTGGGGCGAGTCGATACGATATCACGGTATTCATTCATGTCATCGAGCGCATTTGGAATGATCTGGACCACACGGACCTGATCGAAGAACGCGAGCGTGTGGTGGAGTGGAACATTGGCACCTTGAACACCGACGACGACGAAGGGGGCGAGGTGCTGCAGAAAGAGGTAAGCGGTTCGCGGTTTTATTCCACCCTTGCGACCCAACTCGAGGCGGATCCTTACATCACCCGCGTCCTTGGGACGTGGGATGAGGACGTCCAAATTGCGCGGGCCGTGGATTTCGTGCTCACGGTCGCCAATGAAGAGTTGTCAACGTACTTGGAAGTGAATGCTCCGGTGACCGGCGTCATTCAAGAGCGCCCAGAATACACCAACATCAATGGTGGTCTTGGGCTCTTCGCCGCCCGCGCCACACAAGGCGTTTATGGCATTGGGTACACCACCGCTTCCGTGCAACATTTGATCGAGGGCGATGAGACGGCAGCGTTGAATTTTTGTACGCCCAATCCTTTCTCCGATTTTTACTGCGATTGATGGAACACACGCTCTCCACCCAAATCCACGACGCCCGCATCGAATTGTCCATGGGGCTCTACACCATTCGGTTCGCTGATGAGGCGGTGCTGGATGTGAACCAAATGAAGCGCGTGGAAACGGCGCGCCGGCAATTGGTAGAGGGTGGCGTAGGTCCTGTATTGGTCCTCATTCCCCGCAATGCAGCGCTTGTGGAGCAGGAGGCTTTGGCTTGGTTGGGTTCTGAAGAAGCGATGTTGGATGTTCCGGCCCGTGCTGTTGTCGTGCCGTCGTCCATTCAGGTGTTGCGCGACCGCATCCGGTGGGCGCTGTTCAAACCAGCGGTGCCTTTTCGGGTATTCCGAAACCCTCAAGTAGCCAAAGGTTGGGTACTCGACCAGTGGTATGATTCCCAGATCGGAAAGGAGATTGACGCCTTCGAATCAGAAGGCCTCATTTGAATTACTGAACCACGATCCGTGCGGTCTTACCGTCTTCGGTTCGGAGTGTGTACACTCCAGCAGGAGCATCATCCAAAATCGTGAGCGAATTGGACTGTCCGGATGAAACCGTGCGGCCGGCGCCATCCAAGAGAATCCACGCCGTCAGTGTCTCCCAACGCAATTGTTGCCCGTGCTGAATGGGGTTGGGGAACGGGGTGAATGCCCCCGAAGCCTCAGCATCTGCTACGTTGCTGGATTCACCGAGGTCTTGGAACGTCGCCGTCAACGGCAAACCGAAAATTTCAGTGATTTCGAGCAGGGGGAAGCCCATGCCGGCGCCCCACCATTGGTACGTCACCTGTTCCCGGTCGATGGTGAACGGCTCGCCCAATTGCTCGATGAACACATCATCTGTTGCGGCCAATTCCGTTCGCGTTCGCAGCACTTCATATGAGCCGCTGGGCAAGATGAGCGTGCCCCATCCGTCCACCTCCACTTCGCGCGATTGCGTCAATCCATAGGTCAGGACCCCCGTGATGTCCAATTCAAAGGCACCGGTGCTGCTCATGGTAGCGCCGTACTCCAGTGGAAGAGGGAGGATTTCATCGATGTCATCGTACGTCACGGGCAAATCAAATCCCATGGCACTCAATCCAACGCCAGCAATGGCGTAGGCGTCACCGTCCGTTTGGTAGAAGTTGTTGAATCCGTCCAATGGAATGCCCAAGTCTGCACCGAGATCAGGAAATTCAGTGGGTAAGAAGAAGTCGCATTGGTAGGTCGAATTGAACGGGCTGTTGAACACCAAGGCGGCGCTGATGCTCGCATCGTTGATGTCGACTGGGGTGAGCGGAGCATCCATCAAGGCGATTAAGTCGCTTGCATCCCAAGTCGCATCGGCTCCGCTGATTTCGCCCAAGCTGATGTCCGTAATGGCTGCATTGACCAATGGATACGTGACATCCGGTTGGGGCATGTCATTTCCTGTGATGGTGATTTGTCCGAAAACGGCCGGCATGAAAGCCAAGGCTGAGAGGAGGAGAACGACGTTTCTCATGGGAATTGTTTCCCCAAAATTACGGCCGTTTGCTCCTTATTTGTTTCTCCATTCGCCCCATTCGTCGAATGCCAACTTGAATCGGATGCCAACGCCTTGAACGGCATCGCCTTCTATGGCATTGGTGAGGGAGGCGTTTTGGCGGGAGTGGCCGGTGAGTTGAATGCCTCCATCGTCTGTCAAGTCGAAGCTGACGGTGAGGTCTTGGATTTGAAAATCCTCTGCCTGCACGGTGCCGAAAGTTTGGGCGCCCACTTCGCCTTCGATGTGCAAGCGATCGTTGAGGAATTGGGTGCTCAGGGCCAAACCGACGGCTTGTTCTCCACTCAACGCGTCTTGGGCATAATCGAGTCCAACGTCCATCGCTGGGGCGATCTGCGAAATCCAGTGACCGAGTTGATTGGCCAAAAACTGCGTGCTTTGCGCGGGTTGAATGAACCCGCCGACCGCTGCAGTCGTGGGATCGGTGGGGATGAACTGGCTCAAGGTAAGTAGGCCCAATGCTTGGCGTTGCACCTCTTCTTCACTGACCAGAGCGCCTTCCACGAGGGCTTGAATACGAGAGTCAGCGGTGGGGACCGCCACATCGAAGTCCAATCCCGGCCTGAGCATTGATCCAGTCAGCTGCAACTGCAGGTCCACCGGGATGCGTCCTGGAAGGTCATCGACTTCTGGGAGCAGCGGGTCCAGTGCTGTGCGGGTGGTGTAGGTCGTGGCAACATCGAGCTGGGCGTCGTACGGATCACCTTCCCATGACACGGTGCTTCCGGGCTGGATATCAAACCGTTTGTTGAACCAATTTTGCAGCGTGAAGTAGTAAGCACCTTCGGTGATTTCGAGGTTGCCCGTCATGTCCAATTGCTCGAAGTCATTGACTTTCAAGTCGAGGTGGCCCAAGGCATTCCCGACGATTTCATCGCCGACCTTCCGATCGAAAACGATGCGAGCTTGGGCCCCTTCGTTGACATCAATTCCCAAATTCAACAGCGTGTTGGAGAATGTGCCGCGTGGAGCTACAGTGGATGCGGTCTCCGTTTGGGCCTTTTTGAACCGCACAAATTCAGCGTAATCCACGTCGTTCTGGCTGTCCATGGGCAGTGCGAAATCCGTTCCAGTTCCCGTTTCAAGGGTGGCATCAATTTGTAGCAATGGACCGTAACCAGAGACATTGATGTCGCCTGTTCCGCGTGCTGTCCCGTAGAACAAGGCGTCATCGGTGATGGGGATGTTCATGAGTGCGATGGGCCGGTCACGGATCTCGATGCCGAAGTCCAAATCCCACTCTTTGAATGCAGTGTGCAAAACCGTTCCATTGAATCGCGCCTCGGTACTGTCCGAATCGAAGAGCGCCCACTGGTCCATGAAGAATCCGTCGGGTCCAATCTCGACGGTCCCTTCCACCTCGTACCGCGTGCCGAGGTAGGGCACGGTCAAGGCGACGCCATTGGGCACCACCTCTCCGTCTAAGCGTGGGAAAGCGTCCAATCCCGAGGCGTTCAGTGTTCCAGATACCTGACCGTGCAATTCGATGCTCTCCGGAGGCAGCAGTCCATTGACAGGAGCGAGGTCCAGGTCTCTAAAAGCGACAAAAGCGCGTGCCGCGGCTAGGTTATCAAGCGGAAGGTCAACCGTCGCATGTAGCATCCCGGATGGCAAGGTGGAAGTACGCAGCGTCAGGCGAGGAGCGCTAATAAATCCTGCAATGGTTACCTCTGCATCTGCGGCAACGAAGTCGTTCCACCTCGCTTCTCCGCATTGTATTGTGCCCTCGATTTGCGGGAAGTTGAGGCCCGGGCTCAAGGTGAGGAACCCGTCGATTTTGTCGATGCGGCGCATGGTGTCGCCCCACTGCAATCCATCGTGCGCAATGTGAGCGGAAAGGTCCCAATCGTTAGCAGAATTGAACGCACCGGATAATTCCATTGACCCTCCTGTAGAAAGGAGGTTCAGACTGGACAGTCTGCACGTGGCTGTTTCGGCATCGATGGACACGCGAGCGGGTTCTGCAAGTGCAAACGCGTCGTCGCCAAGTTGGCCTGTGCACGATTGAATCATCAAATCGAGCTTTGAAGTCCCAGTGACGAGTTGGCCGGCCACATTGGCGATTACTTCGTTGCTGTTGACGCTCAGACCGTGGCCTTCCCAATTCAGTTGCGAGGGATTTCGTGTGGACAGGGTACCATTGATGGCTACATCGTCTATTTGGATGCTTCTATTTGAAAGCGCAGCAATGCGCGTTTGAACCGATCCGTTTGTGCCATTCCAGCTAGCCTGAGCTGTGAATGGTTCGGGAGTCGTCAAGGGCCAACCGGCAAGCATGGCAATGGGCTCGAGGTCGGACACGTTGACCAGGATATCGAGTTGAGGAAGGGCGGAAGGGATTTCAGCTTTTGGTTCAAAAGCCAAACGGGCAGGATTGAAGGACCAATCGGTTAAGAGCGCGGTATTGCAGGTCGCTTTACCCGAGGCGAGTGAAGAGGCCCATTCAAGCGACCACGCATCGCCGTTCCGCTTTTGAACCGCATCGAATCGTTCAAAGGTGCGCGGAACGCGATTTTCGAGCAACACAACATCACGAACTTCGAGCACCTGCGTCCAGTTATCCACGCCGGTTCCTGACCCTCGCCATTTCATGCGCGCGTACAATTCCCAAGGGGTGGCCTCATCGGCCTTGGGAGCCAACCGCTCCACGCGGGTATCGGTTGAGAAAGACCATGCAGATGCCTATGTCGTGACATCCCAAGCGGTCGTAATCACGTCGCCAGCAGGATGAGAGACGGTGAGTTGGCCTCCCCAGCCCGATTCGTTTATCGCTCCGTCACCAACCAATCGCCATTCGCCTGTTCGAAGATCTCGTTCGTTGGGATCAATGGAAAACCCATTCAATGTCGCGGTGAAATCCGATGAGTCATTGCCAGCACCCCACGTCAATTCTAAGGACTGATCGGAAATGGCATCGGGTGTCAACCGTGCGCTTACCTGCACACCATCGTATTCCGCTGCCAGTACCCAACGGCGGTGTGCCCCGAAATAAGAGGGCAGAGGGATGCCAGCGAACTCGGAGAGGAATGCGAGGCGAGCGGTTTCAATGCTGATGGGGCCGACCTCCCAATTTGCCCCTTCAAAGCCCAACGGCACATCCACGTCCATTTGGGACAAGAATCCCGCGCCGCCCGTTTCCGCATTCCAAGCCACCTGGCCGGAAATGGTTGAATCGGACGCGATTCGAGGCACGTCCTTTAACCAGTGCTCCGGGTGCACGGGCCATTGCTGGTAAGTGGGTGTGGCTTCAAAAGCCACGGTATGTTCTCCCGCACTTTCTTGCCAATTGACAGCGAGGTGCCCCCAATCGGATGCGGATTGTACGGTCATGACTTGCAATGAATCGTCCGATTCCATGCGGACATCCAGTTCTGTTATGGACATCGGGGCCGACCACGCACCGGACCAAAGAGCGCCATTGAGGGGAAGGGGAGTGGCCGAGGCATTTGGCATGTACAGGGCGCCTTCAAACTGTGCGCCGTTCCATTGCCAGTTGGTCAGGTTCAGGTGCTCCCATTCCACGAGAACCGCGGCTTGCGCTGATCGAACTTCGACCTGGACGTTCCGTACGGCTGCTGTGTCAAGCACCAAGGAAATGGGTTCGGTTGCGGATGCAGCCGGTGTTTCATCCAAGGATGGGATCACCACACCTTCAACCGCATCAATGAAGAGGCGTTCAAGACGCCAAGCTCGGCCGGCGAAGTCAGCAGCTACATGCCCGAAGTGAAGGTGGGTTCCATTGGCCTGGGTCAGCGTCACGTCATCCAACTCCACGCCAACCGGAAACAACCCCAATGAAGCCGATCCGACCGACCATTCCATCCCTCGATCCGCTGTCGCTTCATTCAAGGCGAGGCGGCATGCCCACGTTTGGAAAGTGGGCGTGAGGACGAGGCCAACCAATGCGACCACTCCCGCCACCAAAAGGTAGCGTTTGCGGAAGCGGCGATTTGGAATGGATGGACCCATGTATTGCACGTGAAAGTATACTTTTGCAGTCAGAAATCATGCCAACTCCTCCCGTTATCCTCGCCATTGAATCCTCCTGTGATGACACAGGAGTGGCCGTGATCCGAGGCCGAGAGGTGCTGGCCAACGCCATCGCCAACCAAGCCGTGCATGAGCGGTACGGCGGTGTAGTCCCAGAATTGGCGAGCCGGGCTCATGCGCAGAACATCGTCCCGACCTTGGAGTCCGCCATGCAAACGGCCGGAATTCAAGTGGCCGATATCGATGCAGTAGCGTACACACGCGGTCCAGGACTGATGGGAAGTTTGCACGTCGGGACGGCGTTTGCCAAATCGTGGGCTTGGGCACATGGACTCCCCATGGTCCCTGTGAACCACATGCAAGCTCACATTCTCGCCCATTTCTTGGATCCGGAACCGGCCCCAGCATTCCCGTTTTTGTGTTTGACAGTGAGTGGGGGGCATACCCAATTGGTGCGGGTGGATGCTCCGCTCGAAATGAGCATTTTGGGGGAGACCAAGGACGATGCAGCAGGAGAGGCTTTTGACAAAGTGGCCAAATTGATGGGGCTACCGTATCCAGGAGGGCCTGTGTTGGACCGAATGGCCGCCGAAGGTGATGGCTCAGCCTTCGCTTTTACCAAACCGAAAGTGACCGGGTTGGACATGAGCTTCAGCGGGCTGAAAACCCAAATCTGGCAATTCCTGCAGCAGCACGTACAGCGTGATCCCGCATTCATCGAAGCCCGGAAGAATGACATTGCGGCGAGCGTTCAATGTGCCATTCTCGACATCCTCATGGAAAAAGTCGAAGCCGCCGTTGAGCAAACCGGAATTCTGCGTGTTGCCATTGCTGGAGGTGTTTCCGCCAACCGGGGTTTGCGCGCCCGGCTTCAAGCCAAGGAGGAAGCCGCTGGATGGGCGGTATTCATTCCACCGATGGCGTATTGCACGGACAATGCCGCGATGATTGCCATGGCTGGTAGCCTGATGTTTGAAGCTGGTGCCCGTGGAAGCCTCAGTGACGAGCCGGTTCCACGCTGGGCATTCTAACTCGCCTTGCGCTCTTCGTTTGCGTGCCAGGTGGGCTCTAGGGCCCACAAGGGCAGGGTCATCCGCGCCATCACGCCGCGTTCGAACGGATGCCCCTCAGGGCAGTCCAAAATCTCCAATTGACCCCGGTGACGCAGCAGCGCCAATCGCTCCTTGACGATGGCCGTTCCACGTGATTTGTGACCGCTTTTCGGGTCGGCCTTTGGACGAATGCCCGTTCCGTTGTCGCACACGGCGATGACAAGGTCCTGGTCGTTCCAGTGGACGTTGATGGCAAGGGATGGTTCACTTACACCGGTGCCGGACAACCCGTGCCAAATGGCATTTTCGACGAGGGGCTGGAGGATAAAAAGCGGGCATGGAATGACGGTCGGTACGACATCCGGCGCGATGTTCCATTGGAATTGAATGGATTCGGCCAAGCGCGTTCGTTCCAGTTCGAGGTACTGGTCGATATGGTCCATTTCCTGCGCCAACGGCCCCAAAACACGGTCTTGCGACATGAATCCGAGCATGAGCAACCGACGAAACCGACTGAATACAGTTCCGGCTTTTTGGCTGTCTCCTTCTTGCAGCAAATTCTGAATCCCCGTCAATACATTGAAAATGAAATGGGGATTCATCTGGGATTTGAGGTGGCGGCGCTTGGTCT
>CALKYI010000019.1 GCA_938003665.1 uncultured Flavobacteriales bacterium | reverse complement strand
GATGGCGAGAATGAGGACGAGTGGCAGGAGGGAGATGAAGAAGAAGAACAAGATCCTGACGAAGAAGATGCCGAAGATCCTCATTACGACGCCAGAATCCCTGCACGTGATGTTGGCGATGAAGGGCGTGGAAAAGCGATTTGGTGATTTGCGCGTGATGGTGGTGGACGAATGGCACGACCTCATGGGCACCAAACGCGGGACGCAAGTGGAATTGGCGTCGGCATGGTTTCGACATGTGGCTCCAAACTACAGGTGCTGGGGCATCTCTGCGACGATGGGAAACCTCGACGAAGCCCTGCGCGTGCTCATTGGCCCCGAACGCCCTGGGCGACTCGTCCGGTGCGATTGGACAAAACGGACGGAAGTGCGCTCGCTCATGCCTAATCAATTTGAGCGGTTGCCATGGGCAGGACACATCGGGGTCAAGCTCGCTGAGCACGTGGTGGACGTCATCCGTGACCACGAGAGCACTCTCATTTTCACGAACACCCGGGCCCAGTCGGAAATATGGTACCACAAGTTGCTGGAGGTGGCGCCCGACCTCGCTGGGGTACTCGCCTTGCACCACAGCTCCATTGCCAAAGACTTGCGCGATTGGGTGGAGGATGCCTTGCACGAGGGGCATTTGAAGGCCGTGGTGTGCACGAGCTCTTTGGACCTCGGCGTGGACTTTAGGCCGGTGGAGGCCATTGTTCAAGTGGGCGGTCCGAAGGGTGTAGCGCGCTTCATGCAGCGGGCAGGGCGATCCGGCCATCAGCCCGGAGCTACCAGTCGGATTTTCTTCCTGCCGACCCACGGTTTGGAGTTGATCGAAGCGAGCGCCCTTCGGGATGCCATGGCGGCACAGCGCATTGAGCCGAGGGAGCCTCTAGTCCGTTCGTTTGATGTGCTGATTCAGTTCATGTGCACTCTCGCCGTTGGAGATGGCTTTCGCCCCGATGATTTGAAACATGCCTTGGCCGGCACCCATGCGTTCGAAAGCGTGGACGAGGAGGAATGGCGTTGGTGCTTATCGTTCATCCGAGACGGAGGCAAGGCACTGTCGGCCTACGGCGATTACCGACGGGTCGAATGGGACGAGTCCGAAGGCAGGTACACGCTACGGGATCGTAGGTTGGCGCGGCGTCACCGGATGAGCATTGGCACCATTGTCTCGGACCAAATGATTAAAGTGCGCTGGACCAAGGGTGGGTTTCTGGGGCATGTAGAAGAGTACTTCATCTCGAGCATGGATCCAGGAGACGCCTTTTGGTTCGCAGGCATGAGCCTCGAATTTGTGCGGTTGAAGGAGGGTGCGGTGCACGTGCGCAAGAGCAAAAAACCCAAGGGCCGTGTGCCGGTCTACCTTGGCGGTCGGTTGTCGCTGAGTTCAGAATTGGGGGATGCCATCCGGGACGAATTGGACGCCTTCAGTAAAGGACACGTGCGTTCGCCCGAAATGAGCCGCGTCAGCCCCTTGCTCGAATTGCAGCAAGAGATGAGCTGCCTGCCAAATCGGGAAGAGATTCTCATTGAGCAATTTCAAACCGAGGATGGCCATCACATATGTGTGTTTCCTTTTGAAGGCAAGGCCGTGCACGAAGCCATTGGCATGCTCATCGCCCATCGATGGTGTGCCGAGCGCCCCCTCTCGATGTCCATTGCAAGCAACGATTACGGATTCGAATTGCTTTCAGATTCGCCTTTGGATGCTACCGAAATCGATTCCCTCGACTTGTTGCGAACGGAAGGACTGATGGATGATTTGCAATCGGGGGTCAATTCGGTTGAAATGGCGAAACGCCGGTTCCGCGACATCGCGGTGATCTCGGGGTTGGCGTTTCAAGGATTTCCCGGCCAACGGCAAGGCGTACGCCATTTGCAATCGCATTCCGGATTGCTGTTTGACGTTTTTCAGGATTTTGACCCGCAAAACCTGTTGTTTCGCCAGGCGTACGATGAATTGCTCGATCAGCAGATGGAATGGACACGGCTGCGGCGTGTCCTCGAACGGATGCGTCTGAAGCGCGTGGTGCTCGAGCGAACAGATCATCCAACCCCGTTTTCATTCCCATTGGTCGTCAACCGATTGCGCGAGAAAATGAGCTCGGAACAGCTCGAGGACAGAATTGAGAAAATGCTCGTGCGTTCGACCCGTTGAATGCTGTAAATTCGCATCCATGCAAGAATTGAAACGCCACGCGGGGTTGGTGCTGTTGCTGCTTTTGCCGGCGGTGTTGTACGGTCAGGCCACGGTCAAGGGCTTTTTGCGAAGCAAAGAATCCGGTGAGCCGGTCATGTTTGCAAGCGTATCCCTCGAAGGAACAAGCTTCGGGGTCATGTCGGATATAGAAGGATTCTACAGCCTGAGCCGGGTGCCTGCCGGCACCTACACCCTGGTTATTTCCAGCATGGAATATGAGGGCGTAACCGAACGGGTGGAACTTGTGGACGGCAAAATCACGACGCGCAACTTCTTGCTGGAACAACAGGTCATTCAGCTCGGAAGTGCTGAAGTCAATGCGGATCGCGAAGAACAAACCACCAAGGTCAACATGTCGGTAGAGACCATCCGACCCAGTGACCTGAAGAAGATTCCGAGTTTCGGCGGACAGCCCGACTTGGTGCAGGCGTTGCAGGTGCTGCCAGGATTCATCAGTACAGGTGACCAAGGCGGTCAATTGTACATCCGCGGCGGATCGCCCATTCAGAACAAGGTACTTCTCGACGGGATGATTGTGTACAATGCTTTCCATAGCATTGGTTTATTCAGTGTTTTCGATTCCGATGTGATTGCCAATGCTGACGTATACACCGGTGGTTTTGGTGCAAAATTTGGCGGCCGCATTTCGTCGATTATGGACATCAAAACCCGTGATGGGAACAAAATGAAGACAGAGGGTCGCATCGGAGCGAGTCCTTTCGGAGCCAAATTGACCTTGGAAGGCCCACTCAAGAAACTCAGCGATTCCGGGGCAGGTATCTCGTACATCCTTTCGCTGAAGCACAGCTATTTGGAGCAGACCTCTAAGGTTCTTTACGATTACATCAACAACGATGGGGAAGGGCTGCCGTTCAATTTCACCGACGCTTACGGGAAGATTTCCTTCGGCAGCGGCAATGGCTCAAAATTGAGCCTCTTCGGGTTCAACTTCACCGACCGCGTGAGTTACCAAGCCCTTTCAGACTTGCGCTGGTCAAACTACGGTGGCGGTGGAAACTTCACGGTTGTCCCCAGCGGCTCGGCCATTCTCATGAACGGCCATTTCGCTGCGAGTGATTATGAAATTCGGTTGCAAGAGGAAGGGCTTGAGGACCGCTACAGTGCGGTGAACGGGTTCAACTTTGGGTTGGACTTCAAATACGTGTTGGGCGAAGACGCCGTGGAGTATGGCCTAGAGGTCGTCGGGATGCAAACGGATTTCCAAACGTTCAATTCCATCGGAGTCCAGGTGGGACAAGTCGAAAACACCACAGAATTCGCGGGTTACGTCGACTACCGCATCAACCGTGGCGATTGGATCATCAATCCAAGCATGCGCATGCAGTACTACAGTTCCATTGCGCGCTTTCGACCGGAACCTCGGGTGGGGATCAAGTACAAAGCCAACGAACGTCTGCGCTTGAAGTTTGCTGCAGGTTTGTACTCACAAAATGTCATCAGCTCTAATTCGGATAGAGATGTCGTCAACCTGTTCTACGGTTTCCTTTCCGGACCTGAAAACCTCCAGCGCAACCTGCTCACACCGAATGGCGACGTCCAAGAGGTCATCCACTCCTTGCAAACCGCAGAGCACGTCATTTCAGGCTTCGAGTTCGATTTGACGGAGCGCTTGAACCTCAACGTAGAAGGGTATTTCAAAAACTTCAGCCAGCTGACCAATGCCAACCGCAACAAGCTCTTCGAAGACAATGCGCAGAACAGCGACGTGCCCGAGGTGCTGCGTAAGGACTTCATCGTCGAGACCGGAGTAGCCTATGGCGCGGATGTCGTGCTGAAATACGAAGAGCGCTCGAGCTATGTTTGGCTGGTTTATGGTTACGGCAACGTGGATCGCTGGGACGGATTCCGTTGGTACGACCCGGTATTCGATCGCCGGCACAACGTAAACCTCGTGGTGTCGCAAGGCATCGGTCGGGAAAATGCATGGGAGGTCAGCGCTCGTTGGAACCTCGGCTCAGGACTGCCGTTCACCCAGACGCAAGGTTTTTACCAGCCACCCAATGTTATCGATGGTATTTCAGCCGACTACGTGGTTGCCAACAGCCAGGAGCTCGGGATTCAATTCGCTGCCTTGAACCAAGGCCGGTTGCCCGCGTACCACCGCTTGGATTTGAGCATCCGCCGTGAATTTGAATTGGGCAACGACCAGACGCTTGAATTCTCCGCAGGGGCGACGAATGTCTACAGCCGCGACAACGTATTCTACGTCAATCGGATTACCGGCGATCGGGTCAATCAATTGCCCTTCTTGCCTTCCATTAGTGCCGATTGGCGATTCTAAACGGTAGCGCTACCCTTGCGTGCCAGCAAGCAGCGAGGCTGCATTGGCCATGGCCGCTTCGGTCACGACAGAACCGCTCAACATGCCTGCGATTTCTTGAACACGTTGGTCGTCATCGAGCCCGGTGACAAGTGTGCGAGTGGAGCTATTTTCGGTAGCTTTTGAAACTTTCAGGTGGTGGTCGGCCAATGCCGCGACTTGAGGCAAGTGGGTAACGGCAATGACTTGCTGGTCTGAGGTCATGCTGTGCATGAGGCTGGCCATTTCTTCGGCCACTTTTCCACTCACGCCCGTATCGATTTCGTCGAGTACGATGGTCGGAAGGCTCGCTGCGCCCGAACCCGTTGCTTTAAACGCCAGCATGAGGCGACTCTTTTCGCCTCCGGACGCCACTTTGTGCAGTGGGAGTGCTGGATGACCGGGGTTGGCTGAAAACGCAATGATGACCTCCTCAATGCCGTGCTCATCGGGTTCAGCGAGCGGCTGCCATTCAAAGGCCAATGTGGCTTCGGGCATGCTCAGGCGTTTGAGTGTTGATTCGATGGCGCTTGCGAGCTGTGCTGCCACTCCCTGACGGCTCCGCATCAAGGCATCGCCCGCGGCCCATGTCTTTTGGCGTTCGGTCTCCAATTCAACCTTGGCAGCGGCGTACGCTTCGTCGATGCCGGCTGCCTCCGTCAATTGCTCGTTAAGACTTTGCTGAAGTCGTTGCAGTTCGCTCGCATCTGCGGCATGGTGCTTGTGCAAGACCCGCTGCAGTTCGTGATGCAAGCTGTTCAGGTGTTCAAGGCGATGCGGATTTGATTCGGTTTGTTCCGCTGTCGTTTCAATTTCATCCACGAGGTCCCTCAATTCAATACGGACGCTCGCCAAGCGCTCCATTAACACATGAAATTTCGTACCGACGTGTCCGAGGTCATCCAGGTGCTTGGCGGCTTGGTGGAGGCGGTCCAGCGCACCGGAGGCAGCATCGTTTTCACTTAACGCACCAAAAGCCTGCCCCAGCGATTCACGAATGGACTCGCTGTTTTCAAGCAGACCACGTTCTTCAAGCAGTGCAGGCCAATCTTGCTGATCGAGATTGAGTGATTGCAATTCTTCCAGTTGGTACTTGATGTAGTCCAGATCCGTCTGGGGCTGCGAGCGCTTGAGCTCGAGTTGGGCCAAACGGTCCTGTGCGACTTTGAATGCTGCGTAGGCGGTCTTGTAGCCGCTGAGCAGAGCTGGGTGATTGGCGTTTGCATCGATCCATGCCAGCTGGAAGTCCCGTTGCAAAAGAAGTTTGGCACTGTCCTGGCCATGCAGGTCGACCAACTGCTGTCCAAGCGACTGAAGCAATTGCAATTTGACGGGGGTGTCGTTGATGAAGACCCGACCTCGTCCTTGCGTTGAGAACTCGCGCCGGATAATTAGTTCATCCCAGCTGTCCAATTCGTGCTGTTTCAGCCAATCTTGCGCCTGGGGCGGGCAGCTGAATACCCCCTCCACAGTGCATTTTTCGGTGCCTGTTCGGATGCTGGAGGTGTCGCTTCGGTTTCCCAAAAGCAACCCCAAGGCACCCAAGACGATGGACTTTCCCGAACCCGTCTCGCCAGTCATGGCCGTCATGCCAGGGTGCCAAGTCAATTCGAGTGAATCGATCAAGGCATAATTCTGGATGTTCAGGGATTTCAACATGCTTGAACGGAATCTTAGCCCAAGATGCTGTCGTACTTTGAAATGTTGCCCGGATCCATTTGCTTGAGAACCGGCAGCAAACGGGTTTTCTCGGCCTCTGGCGCGGGGCCGAAGACCTTCAAAATTTCGTCGGACTTAGCGAGAAAGAACAATTGAAGGTTGTAGGATGAAGGTCGAATGCGGTGGGTTTGGCGCATTTCAATCAAGGCATCGGCCATGGCCAAGCGCCCGGCCTCCACATCGTCGAACAATTGATCCAGCCCCATGCGGTGATAGTAATACAGGCAATTGCGCACCGGACGGAAAGTTTGTGAGAGCATGTTCTCAACCAACCAATAGCGGTTTTGATTGCCTTGGCTCGCTTTCCATCCCGTGGGACCAGAGTTTTGTGCATTGGCAACGATGGTCTGGGCTTTGAGGTAGTGCGCGGTACCGCCGTCCAATGCCATGCTATCGTAGTCCATGCCCAAAATCATGTAGGCATAGTAAGCGAGAATGGAGGAGAGGTTGTCGCGGTATTGGTCAATGCTGAATTGGATGTTGCTGCTGCCATCCCACGAGATTTCGAAATCGCCGTCGTTGACCAGGAGCATAGCAGAGTTGTAATCGCTGTTGAAAACGGGACGTGAACTCTGAACTTGAATGTTTCCTCGGAATGAAGTCGGACTTGGTGCTTCCGAAATGGTGATCTGCATCGTGCATTCGATGCGTTCCTCGAATTCGAATTCATCATTCGTCCAGCGACGTCCGTTCATGAACTCTTGGATGTTTTCCTCAAGCGACTCGAAGATGGACGCCTCGATGTTGGCAATCTGCGGTGCAATTACTTGCACCCGGCAATTCAACTCTTGGGCTGCAGCCGGCGTGCTCCAGGCCATGCCCGCGACGAGCAACATGCAGATCAAACCAAATCGGAGGGAGGTGTTCATGAATCGGTGGAGTTCAAAAGGGTGCGCACGATGTCATTGGCCACTTCGGCTTTTGACTTCAACTCAAATTTATGGGAATTGCCACTCTTTTCGAAGATGGTCACTTGGTTGGTGTCTGTTTCGAAACCGGCCCCGGGTACGCTGGTAGAATTTAAAACAATGAAGTCGGCCTTCTTGCGCTCCAATTTGGACTGGGCACTGGCCGTACCCTCATCCGTTTCCAAGGCGAAACCGACAACGGTTTGGTGGGAGGCTTTGCTGTGACCCCAGGCGGCGAGGATGTCCCGTGTGGATTCCAGTTCAATGGCGTGGGGGAGCTCATCCTTGTGGAGCTTTTTGTCTGATGGTGCGACAGGTCGTGCATCGGCAACAGCTGCAGCCGCAACCGCGATGTCTGCGGTTGGAAAACGCTGAACGGCAGCGTCGAACATTTCTTGAGCTGTTTGGACCTTCACCACATCGTGAACGCCTTCGGGTGCAGATAATTGCACCGGACCGGAAACCAGGGTGACCTCAGCTCCCATCTGAATGAACGCTTCAGCCAAAGCGTAACCCATTTTGCCCGAACTGCGGTTGCCAATGAAGCGCACAGCGTCAATGGGTTCGTGCGTTGGGCCCGCCGTGATGAGAACCTTTTTTCCGTTCAAAGGGGCGGAGGATGCAAACCAGGATTCCATCCAGTCTGCGATGTGCTCCGGTTCGGCCATGCGGCCTTTGCCATCGAGTCCCGAGGCCAATGGTCCGGATTCGGGTTCGATGATGCCCACACCACGATCGGCAAGTGTTTTCAGGTTTTCCTGTGTTGCCGGATGTGTGAACATGTCGAGGTCCATCGCTGGTGCCACGACGATGGGGCAACGGCTGCTCAAGTGCACAGCGAGCAGAAAACTGTCTCCTGCGCCTTGCACCATGCTGCTCAGCGTTTGGGCTGTTGTTGGAGCGATGAGGAAGGCGTCAGCCCACAGGCCGAGTTCCACGTGGTTGGTCCAGGTGCCTTGTTCTTTGCTTTCGGTAAAGTCGCTGTAGACCCGGTGGTCGGTGAGGGTGGCAAGGGTCAACGGCGTGATGAATTCCGTGGCCGCTTTTGACATCACAACACGAACCTCTGCTCCACGGCGTTGCAGCTCGCGAGCGAGCAAGGCAGATTTGTAGGCAGCGATGCTGCCCGTGATGCCCAGAAGAATGCGTTTGTTGTGCAACATGGCGGGATGATGACTCCGCCTGTCGGCTTAGGCGTCGGCGTCAGCCGCTGCCTCGGCTTCTTCACCCTCTACCGGATCGTTGATACCGATGAGGTCTTGCCCGAGTTCGGCGATGGCGATGCTGTGTGGCTTTGGCAACCGCTCGTAAAAACGAGAGATTTCAATTTGCTCTCGGTTTTCGAACACTTCCTCCAATGAATCCGTTGGGGTGATGAATTCTTCGAGCTTGGCATTCAGCTCTTGCTTCATCTCAACTGCCAATTGGTTGCTGCGGCTGCTTAGGACCACAATGGTCTCGAACAAATTGCCAGTTCCCTGTTGCTCCAACGAGTGGTTGTCGCGCGTTTCGGTGGTCTTGTCCGCCTTGATGGATTTGAAATTCGTGCTCATTCGATAGATCGATTTGCCGCCAGGTCGTCAATGGCTTTAACGCTTTTGTCATGGACGTTTTGTGCTTGGGCCATGTACTGACTTTCCGGATAGCGGGCCACAAAGGTAAGGAAAGCTTCGATGGTATCGTTATAGCGTTCCAATTTCCTTCGTTCCGTGCTCAATTGGGCGTATCGGAAGTAGCTGTCGACGATGAGCCATTGCATTTGCTCACGGTAGGGTGTATCCGGGTATTCCTTCAGGGCATTTTCAAACGCGATGACAGCACTTTTGTAGTTTTCGGTATGGTAGTAGTTGTAAGCGCTCTCAAAGGACTTGACTTCCAATTTGTGCCGCAATTCATCCACCATGGTTTGGCTGGAATCCCGGAAGGCGCTGGCCGGATAGCGATCCAGAAACAACTGAAACTCTTCAATGGCTTGCTCCGTTTCGAGCTGGTCCAGTGAGGGTTTCGGGCTGAGTAAGTAGCTGCACACAGCGCTTTCAAATTGCGCTTCTTCAGCACGGGGGTCGTTCGGAAAAGTTTTCGCGAACATCTTGAAGTAGTACCGGGCCAAGTAGTAGTCGCCTACGCAACGTTGGGCTTTAGCAAAGTTGTACTGGGCGTCTACCGAGCGTTCCGTTCCACGGGTCAAGCTCACCACTTCCTCCAAGATGGGAAGCGCGCCGTAGCACTTGTTCGAATCCAAAAACCCGAGCGCTCGCTCGTATTTGTAATCGAGGTCTGTGCTCTTCATAATCTTGTTGTACTCGCTGCAACCTGTGCCTGCAACCAGCAACGCACCCACAAAGAGTACCGCACTGCATGCGGTCAAAATGGAGAGTTGATGCGTGGACGTTTTATTCATGCGTCTGCGAAGGTAATTCCTCCTTGCAAATCCGGCATTCGCGTGGACGCAATTTTGAAAACTTAACCCTTGCTGTTCATCCCCATACCGCTGTGGATACAAAACGGATAATGTGGCCTCAAAAATGCTGATTAACTGCGAATCGCATAGTAAGTTTGCGCCTTTAAACCCTTGTACTTTGGATATTTTTGATCGCATTCGAAACGACCGTGGCCCCTTAGGGCAACATGCACGAGAGAGTCACGGATACTTCACGTTCCCCAAGCTGGAGGGAGAGATTTCCAACCGCATGACCTTCCGCGGCAAAGAAGTGTTGGTTTGGTCGGTAAACAACTACTTAGGTCTTGCCAACCATCCCGACATCCGCAAAGTCGATGCCGATGCGGCAGCGGAGTGGGGAATGGGATACCCCATGGGTGCACGCATGATGTCAGGCCAAACCGCTCAGCACGAGTTGCTTGAGTCGCAATTGGCTGAATTCATGCAGAAAAAGGACGCGTTCCTTTTTAACTACGGCTACCAAAGATGCCAATCGC
>CALKYI010000018.1 GCA_938003665.1 uncultured Flavobacteriales bacterium | reverse complement strand
CCCAATCCAGAGGTCATGAAGTTCGTTGCGGACCGCGTCTTGATCGCCGACCAGCACCAAGTTGAATTCCGTTCCAAGGCCGAAGCGGCCCTCTGCTCACCGCTCGCAGAAGAACTGTTCAATTTTCCTTTCGTTGAAGGCATCTTCATCAGCGGCGCCTTTGTTTCGGTCAAAAAAGACCAAAGCTTGGGGTGGGAAATGATTGTGCAGCAATTGCGTGAGTACATCCGTGAATGGCTCATGGAAAACGAAACGGCTGTGGACACGGAGGCATTCCTCAACGTGCAAGACCAACTCGAACAACCCAATGACCCTGCACCCGAGGCAGCCCCTGCACCGGGCGTGGAATTCATCGCCGAGGAGGACATCGTTCCCTCGGAACACGACGAAGAAATCAAGCGGTTGTTGGATGAGTTCGTTCGTCCCGCGGTCGAACAGGATGGCGGTGCTATCGACTTCAAAGCCTTCAAAGAAGGCAAAGTTTACGTGCACATGCGCGGCGCCTGCAGTGGATGCCCTTCAAGCATGCAAACGCTCAAAGGCGGCATCGAACAACTCCTGACTTCCAAGATTGACGCCATCACAGAAGTGGTGGCCTTGGGGGTATAACGCCCGGCTCTAGCGCCCTGCCTTAATGGCCTGAATTTCAGCCCGCAGCGTGTCCAATGTTCCCTGAATCCGCTCCATGCCCGAGAAGGCCGGCGTGGGCCAATTGAACGCCAGGTACCCACGCGCTCGCCACACCTCCACAACCTCTGAAGGTTTGACGGAGTAAGGCGGGTAATCCGGGTTGTCGGAAATCAACCACAGATCTTTGTGTTCGGAATCGAGGCGGTTCTCGATGCGCTTGAAGACCACCCCGTCGTTGCGGGTCACCACGATGTATGGACGCATGCCTCCTGCGCGGTGCCAGTCCTCTTCGTACGTGCTTAAGATGTAACTCCCGCTCGGGATGGGCAACATGCTCTCGCCCTCGATTTGAAACAACCGGTGGGTCAAGTTCGGGGTGACCTCTGGCAGCGGCAGACCGAACGTCGGTAGGCCCTGCACATAGTCCGGATCACCGTAACCATCCAAATAACCAGCTGCGGCTTTCACCGGCACCACCGCCACGCGCTCCTCATCACTCGAAGCATCCACTGGCACCGAAAGCACCCGCAACGAGGCGCCGCGGGTGCGACGCTCACCGGATTCATCGCCTTTCAGCAACGCGTCCACGGACACGCCAAAAAATTCCGCAAACGCCACCACATTCACCAAGCGTGGCTCGGCTCGGCCTTCCTCGTATGCTCCTAACGCCGCACGCTTCAAGCCGATGCGGTCGGCCAATTCTTGCTGGGTCAATCCGCGCGATTTGCGCAGGGCTTTCAAGTGCTGGGCGAAGTGAGGAAGGGATTCCGGCATGGGGTGATTTTGCTAACAAAAGTAGCAATGCCACGAGAAAGAGGAAAATCCTCAAGGCTACTGTATCTTGTATTCTCCAAATGATGGCGATGATGCGTTGGCGAAACTTGTGCGGATTGGGCTGGGCCTTGGGCCTGGCGATGAACTTATCGGTGGTAAACACCGGCATGGCTCAACGCGTCTGTGGCCTGCCTGCTGATCCGGCCTGCGGTCACAACCATGCAGCCTGCGGAGCGGGATTGGAGGGAATTCCGGTGGATGCCAATACCCACATCGGACCACCGGAATGGTACACCCCCAATGCGCCCCGAGACGCCACCGTGATCGTGAATTACAACGGGTTTCCGGAAGAAGCCATGCTGGCCTTCGATTACGCTGTGGACATTTGGTCGGTGCTGCTCACTTCGGACGTAACCGTGCGCATCGATGCGTTTTGGACCGACCTCGGATCCGGGGCGCTCGCGCAGGCCGGGCCTTCGAACCTCCACCAGAATTTTGC
>CALKYI010000017.1 GCA_938003665.1 uncultured Flavobacteriales bacterium | reverse complement strand
TCCTGTATGTTGGCGGCGGTGAGGTCACGGTACGCGGCAACGTCTCCCCGGGTACCGGCATGTATAAATCCGTGGACGGCGGACGGAGTTGGTCGGCCATTGGTTTGGCCAATTCCCGCCACATTCCCCGCGTGCGCATCCACCCGCGCAACCCGGACATTGTCTACGCCGCTGTGCTGGGCGACCTGTTCAAGGATTCAGACGAACGAGGTGTTTACAAATCCACCGACGGCGGCACGACGTGGAAGCGCGTGTTGTTTGCCAATGAGCGGGCCGGTGCCGTGGACCTCGTGTTCGATCCTTTGAATCCGGAGGTGCTCTATGCCAGCACATGGAACGTGCGCCGCACGCCGTATGACTTCTCGTCGGGCGGTCCTGGTTCGGCGCTTTGGAAATCCACCGACGGCGGGGCGACCTGGACTTCGCTCATGGAAAACGACGGCTTGCCCGAAGGTCCGCACGGCATCATCGGCGTCACCGTTTCGCCGGTGGACCCGGACCGCGTCTGGGCCATCATCGAAAACGAAAACGGTGGGGTGTACCGTTCGGACGATGCCGGCGCCACGTGGGAATTGCTGAATTCAGACCGCAGCCTGCGCCAACGCGCTTGGTACTACACGCGGATCTATGCGGATACTGAGGACGTGAACAAGGTGTATGTAATGAACGTGTCGTACCACGTCTCCTCCGATGGAGGTAGGACCTTCAAATCGCGTCGGGCACCCCACGGCGACCACCACGATTTGTGGATTGCACCGGACGATGCCAAGCGGCTCATCATTGCCGATGACGGCGGCGCCCAAGTCAGCTACGACGGCGGCGCAACTTGGTCGACGTACATGAACCAGCCTACAGCCCAGTTCTACCGCGTAACCACCGATGATGCCTTCCCGTACCGCATTTACGGTGCGCAACAGGATAACTCCGCCATCCGCATTGATTCCCGTTCGCGCGGCCGCTTTATCACGGACGACAATTGGGAGAGCACGGCAGGCGGCGAGAGTGCCCACCTGGCGCCGGATCCCAGCGACAACGACATCGTGTACGGCGGGAGCTACGGCGGATTCCTGACCCGGTTCAACCACGATTTGGACATGTCGCGTGCCATCAATGTGTGGCCGGACAATCCCATGGGCAGCGGCGCCGAAGGCATGCGCTACCGCTTCCAGTGGAACTTCCCCGTGTTCTTCTCGCCGCACAACTCGGAGCACCTCTACACATGTTCGCAGTTCGTGCACCGCTCCACCAACGGTGGCGCTTCCTGGGACATCATCTCGCCTGATCTCACCCGTGGCGAGGCCGACAAACTCGTCTCTTCCGGCGGCCCCATCACCAAAGACAACACGGGCGTGGAGTACTATGCGACGGTTTTTGCCGCTGCGGAATCGCCGCGTGAGCCGGGTTTGATTTGGGCAGGGTCGGACGACGGTCTCATCCACGTGACCCGTGACGCCGGCGCCACGTGGCAAAACGTCACGCCGAAGGGCATGCCGGCCGACGCCTTGGTCAACAGCATCGAGGTGGATCCACACCGCGACGGCGGTCTATATGTAGCGGCCACGCGGTACAAGTCCGGTGACTACGCGCCGTATTTGTACCACACCGACGACTACGGCGCCACCTGGCGCGCGCTGAATAAAGGCATCGACCGCGCGCATTTCACCCGCGTCATCCGGGCCGACCGCAACACGCCGGGCTTGCTGTATGCCGGAACTGAATTCGGCTTGTACGTCAGCACGGACGACGGCGCAAGTTGGCGTTCGTTCCAACTCAACTTGCCGGAGGTGCCCATCACCGATTTGGCCCTGAAGGACAACGACCTCATCGTCGCCACCCAAGGCCGCAGCTTCTGGTTGCTCGATGACCTCGATGTCCTCTGGCAGGCTCTGGAGGGCTTCGATGCCGCTCAGCCGCATCTATTCCAACCGCACCCGACGGTGGGCTACGGCGGCGGCAACGGTTCGGAGTCCGCCACAGCCGGCACCAACCACCCCGCCGGTGTGCGTGTGAATTACCATTTGCCGAATGGCATGGAGGATGCCACGCTTACGTTCCGCGACAGCGA
>CALKYI010000016.1 GCA_938003665.1 uncultured Flavobacteriales bacterium | reverse complement strand
TTGTTGTGTAACTTGTTCATCCCGGGCTTAACGAAAACATACCCCAATACCCGTTCGAGTCCTTCAGGCAATTCCACGTTGGCGTGGGTCATGTACGTGAAGAACACCGTCAAGATCCGGTAGAAGACATAGAACGCCACAGGCGCACCGGTCAGCGTCACGGCCAAGACAGCAAATACCTCCCGCACCACAAAATCAATCGGATGGTGCCGTGTGCCGGTGGTCACATCCACGTGGGTATCGCTGTGGTGGACCATGTGCAAATTCCACAGGAGCGGCACGTTGTGCAAGCACCAATGCAACCCAAACTGCGCAATGAAATCAAACACTACAATGGCCAGCAGCAATTCCAATCCGATGGACCAATCGACCCAATGCAACAACCCAACCTGCGCTTCCGCCCCCCACGCAAACACCCCCACCGTCAGCAGGCCAAACACCACATTGATAACCATAGTGGTGGAAAGAAAGACCAAGTTCGTTCGGGTGTGCTTCCAGCTTCGGTACCCGCCTTTGAAGAGGGGGCGCATGCCTTCAAAGACGAAATTCAGCGACATGCAAAGCACAATCCAGGCCAATTTCTGCCAGGACGGCATCGATTCAAAAAAGGAAAGGAATTCTTCCATGGGTAATCAATTGACGTGTTCCCAAGGTAATCCGAATCCAGGCAATTTGTTCGTTTGAATCCACGAGTGTGCTCAAATTCAGTACCTTACTGCCATGATACGCCTTGAGCCCCTCTTGTTATCGCTGCTTTTTGTCACTTGCACGTACGGCCAATCCCCGTGCGATTGGTTCGACCACGACGGCGACGGCGTCATCGGTGCAAACACCATGCTGTACGCCTTGGGCAATTACGGCGTGGTCGGAGGGCCCATGGATCCCGACAGCTCGGGCGTCCAGGATCTGTCGGACTTCCTGAGTTTCCTGCCCTTCTGGGGCAATTCGTGCGGCAACCTTGACTGGTACGACACCACCACGGGGCACATCATCGACCTGGCGGTCGTGGAATACGCCGTGCATACCGAAGACCTTTTGGGCCTGGGCGGCACCTTGCCCGCAGGTTCTGTCACCTACCATGTGTATGCCTTGCTGGAGGACCCCGACGACCGCTTGCTGGCGGTGTTCGGTGACGAGGACCGGCCGCTGGTGTTGGAGACCGCGGATGCTTTTTACGGATTCGGTGACGACTTGGGTGAGACCGTGGTTGTCAGTTCCTACCAGCCGCTCTTCAACAGCGCCTTCCCCGCCAATCAATTCACCTCGTGGTTCAACGCCGGCATTGCTGCGGACGCAAACTCCACCGCCACGGTCTCTTGGGTAGCAGGGTTCGCCAACTGGGTTGACAGCTTGGACCCCGGCTCCATTCTCATGGACGACAGCATCGGCGGGGCGTTTTTCCCCAATTTTCCCACACCGACTTCGAACAACGGCGCTGTGCCCATCGGTCAGTTTACTGTGACTGACCCGTCCTCATTCAATGGGACCATCAACCTGCTCGCCAAAACCGTACTCGACGACGGCACCGAGGGCATCGAGTTCGCCGAAGGCCTGACATTCTCCAACGCCGACCTCACCGTTTTCGGTTGCATGGATGAAGAGGCGACCAACTTCGACCCGGCGGCCACGTGGCAATTGGCGGGGGATTGTGCGTACCCAGGCGATTTCAACGGGGACGGAGAATTCACGGTCGAGGATTTGCTCGGCATGCTCGCTGACTTTGGATGCACCTCCTGCCCGCAAGGGGACATCAATGGCGACGGGGTGGTCAACGTTCAGGACATTTTGCTGTTCCTGTCTTGGCTCTAGGCTTTAGAACTTCCACACCAACTGCACCCGCACGTTGCGTCCGGGCTCGGCGATGTTGAGCTCGCGGAGCATGCTCATCGTCGGGATGAACTCGGTGTTGAGCAGGTTTTGAACCGACAGGTTCACGGCCAGCACATCGCTCAATTCCCCACCAGCTGCTGCATGAAGCAACGAGGCATCGCGGTTGTGGTTCCAAACGACGTTGGCAAATAGACCGTTCAGCCGGCCCGCGCTTCCATTGGCCCAGCCCACCGTGCTGCGGAAGGTCGCTGGAGGAATCAAGGGCAACGCTTCCCCGTTGCGGTCGCGCGCATCCACGAGTGAAAAGACCGCATCCGCGTGGAGGTGTTTCCAGTCGGCCGGCCGCACTTGCAGCGAAGCTTCGCCGCCATTGAATTGGGCATCCGTGGCCTCCCACGTGTAGACCTGCCAGCCGTCCACCGCCTCACCGGAAGGGCGGATGTAAACGTAATTCGCGATGGTATTTTGGTACAGGGCCACCTCAAACCGCCCCCATTCGGGCTTCCACTCAAGGCTCGATTCCACATTGAAGCTCTGCTCCTTCTGCAAAGCACGGTTGCCGGATTCAAACCGGTACGCGCAGTAGTGCACGCCTTGGCTGTACAGTTCGGCCAACCCGGGTGCACGCTCGTTTCGAGCCACACTCATCCGCAACGTGGTGGCCTCACTGAGGTCCCAGTGGGCACCGGCGGCAAGGCTGTTCAACCAGTCCGTACGTGGCGCATCCTCGGTGGTGATGCGGTAGTCGCTTCGACCGGAGACTTGCACGCCGCCTTGTCCGATGGCGCGGTCGAACACGGCGAAGGCGCTGTTTTCAGTTGCGGAAGATGTCGGGATGAGCGGCGTGAACAGCAATTCCACGGTACCGTCATCATCAAACTGGCTGTTGGCTTGAAAACCTTGAACCCCGAACGTGGTGCTCCAGCCGCCGGATTGCTCCCGGTGCAAAATGGTTTCCCAGCGCAGGGTGCGTAGGCTGATGTCCAACGCCAGCAATTCCAACTCACCTTCGCCCGGTTGGTCTTCCTGGATCCGGTCAAATTCCTTGCGGTGATTGAGCTGATAGGAGATCCGCGGGGTCACCTGCCAGTCCCCCAAGCTGAAGCGCGTGGACGTGGTGACGAGGTGATCTCCCGTTTGCTGGTAGCCGTCGTACCCGATCAGTCCGGCCGTGTTATACGCGGAAGAGTAGGCTCCTTCGATGACACCCCACGGGCGGATGTACCCGAAACTACCTTGCCCGAAAAACTGCTGGTAGGCTGAGTTCTGGACGTGGTCGCCATTGGGCAACCGGTAATCGCCCTGCTCCTTGAAGCCGCCGCGGAACGAGTGGAAGGTGGTTTTGCTGCGCTTTTCAGTGGCGGCTGTCACTTGCCATCCGTCCGTGGCGGAGAAGCCGCTGAGGCCGATGCGGTTTTCGCGACCTTGTTCGGCCGCGGGTGCTTTGGGGATAAAATTGAGCACGCCGCCGTACGCATCGGATCCGTACGCCAAGGTGGCCGGCCCGCGGATCACCTCTACCGCTTGCACGCCTTCTTCGGGGAGGTAAATGCCATGGTACTCACCCCACGCTTGGCTTTCGATGCGGGCGCCGTTGAACAGCGTCGCCACGCGCAGGCCAGACAGGCCACGGATGACGGGACGCAAAGTGCCAGCACCGTTGGACACCATATCGACGCCAGGCAAAGCGGTCAATGCCTCGATGCGTGACGTCGCGGGAATTTGGTCAAGAGCAGTCGCCTGCAAAACCTCCGAAGGCTTCATTTTGGGACGCGAAGGATTCAAGGGAGAAGCTTGCACTTCGGCAACACCCAACGCATTAATCCGAGCCTCGAGCGCCGTCCACACAGAATCTTCCAACGCCTCTTCCACGTGAGCATCTTGACCTAGGACAGGGGCTGCCCACGAGAAGATGAGCACCAAAATTGCTGTTGTCATGCGGCGTTTCACGCCGCGAAATTACTGGCCGCGGTACCCAGCGGTCTGCCGCAAGTGTCAGGCTTTCGTCAGAAGGGTACGGGTGGCCTCAGTTCACCCCCCAGCGGTCACTGACCAAGGTGCCCTCACCCATCGATTCAATGGATTCACAAGCGTCCACCATGACTTCACGGGCGTTGGCTGCTTGCACCGGCAGTTGGGCATTGACCAAGGCTTCCTTGCTCGGCCAAAGTGCATGCGCCCAATACGTGGTGTCCGAAGCGCGGTACAACCGCGAGCCACCGCTGCCATTGGCGTTGCGAATTTCATCGGTCACGGCTTCCCACGCCTCCTCGAAATCCGCTTGTCGATCGGGCTTGACTTGGAAGACGTACAACACGGCGTATTGAAATTCTTTCATGATGGTCGAAGTTTGTGGCACAAACATAGCACGCTCCGCCATGGCCCTCACACCCACCACCTCCATTCCACTCGGCTTTCAAGCCCCTTCGTTCACGCTTCCGGACGCCCGAACGGGTGACGTATTGAGCAGCGGCGAGCTGATGCAAGAAGGGCCATCGGTGGTGGTATTCATGTGCAACCACTGCCCGTTCGTCGTGCACCTCATCGATTCGTTGGTCGATTTCGCAGCGGAATACCAGGCGCGTGGCTTGAATTTCATCGCCGTTTCGAGCAACGACGTGGAAAATTACCCCCAGGATGGTTTCGAGCAGATGCGCGACTTGGCGGCAGAAAAGGAATTCACGTTCCCCTACCTGTACGACGAATCGCAAGAGGTGGCACGCGCTTATGACGCGGCTTGCACGCCGGACTTCAGTGTGTTCGACGCCAACGGAAAATGCGTCTACCGCGGTCAGTACGACGGATCGCGTCCCGGCAATGACATTCCAGTCACCGGTGAAGATTTGCGCGGGGTATGCGAGGCCCTATTGGCTGGTGAGACCGTTCCCGCGGAAGGCCAAATCCCATCCATCGGATGCAACATCAAGTGGAAGGCCTGAGCCCCTGACTCGAACGTTGTGAAATCGTTATTTCTTGATCTGGTAACGGGTCAATCGCGCTTGAGCTTTCAATTGATTTTCAATGGTTTGTTGAGCCTATTAGTGAAAAAGGTTCACAACCACCGTTAATAACACGTCCTTTGAACACGGAATTGCCCCTGACATCCCCCCTACTTTTGCGGCATCTAAATCTCTTAAGATTCACAACTTAAGCACATGAAACATTTTATTCAACTCGCCCTCATGGGCGTATTCTGCGCGACGGCATCGATTTCGTTGGCGCAGATCACGGGTAAAGTCACCGACGCCTCGACAGGCGGCGCACTTCCCGGAGCAACAGTAATGGTCGAAGGCAGCGGCAGCGGTGTCGCCACCGGACCGGACGGCATGTTCAAGCTCAACGGAGCAGCTGAAGGCAACATCGTGGTGTCCTTCATCGGCTACGAAACCCGCACCCTCGCTGCAAAAGCAGACATGGGTAGCATCGGTCTCGAGCCTACAGCCCTCGGTCTGGGTGCAGCGTCCATCATCGCTAACGTTGTCGACATCGCCGTGGCGCGAGAGACGCCAGTTGCGGTATCGACCATCTCACCTGCGGAAATCGCACAAAAGGTGGGCAACATGGAATTCCCAGAAATCATGAACCGCACACCTGGTGTTTACGCCACCAAGCAAGGCGGTGGATACGGGGACTCGCGCATCAGCCTCCGCGGGTTTGACCAGCGCAACACGTCGTTCCTCATCAACGGTCAACCGGTCAATGACATGGAGAACGGATGGGTGTACTGGTCGAACTGGCAAGGTTTGACAGACGTAGCTTCCGGCATCCAGATCCAGCGTGGATTGGGTGCATCTCGATTGGCGGTTCCATCGGTTGGTGGTACCGTTTCTATTTTCACCAAAGCGGCTCAGATGGAGCAAGGCGGTTCGGTTTCCGAAACCATCGGTAACGACGGCTACGCCAAGACATCTGTCAGCTACAGCACGGGTAAAAACGAAAACGGTTGGGCCTCCTCATTCTTGTTGAGCAAGTGGGCTGGAAACGGCTACGTCAACAATACCCAAGGTGAAGGTTGGACCTACTTCGCAGCCATCGGCTACGAGCCAGAAGGATCCAAGCACGCCATGAACTTGAGCGTTTTAGGTGCGGGCCAATGGCACCACCAGCGTGACGTGGAGGTGAGCATCCGCGACTACGATTACTTCGGAGAAGGCGGTGGCGAACTCGGCGACGGCAAGATCGACCGCCGCTGGAACAGCAACGGGGGTATGCTCGACGGAGAAGAGTTCAGCATGCGCCGCAACTTCTACAACAAGCCGTTGGCAACATTCAACTGGGACTGGACCATCACCGATGAATTGACGCTCAACACGTCATTCTACGGTTCAGCCGGTCGCGGTGGTGGAACAGGACCACGCGGTCGTAACTACGACGTCCTTCCCTACCGTCAAGACCTCTATTCGTTCATGTACGAAGACAGCGTGACGCAGTTCCGCACGGAAGACGGACAGGTCGACTACGACGCGATCATCGCGGACAACCAAGCCGGAGCCACTCCACACGACGGAAGCGTGAACGGTAATTACGAAGGTGCGCTCATCGGTTCGAACCAATGGGGCATTGATGCCGACACCTCGGGAACGATTTACACCGGCGGTGGCATGATCCGCCGTGCGTCAATGAACTCGCACGACTGGATCGGTGCGATCTCGAACTTGGAGTACAACTCGGGCAACTTGCGCGCTTCTGTAGGCATCGACTTGCGTCGCTACAAGGGTTACCACTACCGTGCCCTCAACAACTTGATGGGCTTTGATGCGTACTACTCGGGTGGTAACCGCAACAACAACGGTCAGATCATCGAGACGACCATCGAAGCGAGCCCATTCAACAACACCGGCCTCAACGGTCCAAAGATTGATTACTACAACGTGGGCAACGTGAACTGGGCCGGTTTGAACGGTTTGGTGGAATACAAGGCCGACGACTTCACAGCTGTCGTACAAGCCGGTGTTTCTGCGCAGTCGTACCAGCGTGAAGACTACTTCGACCAGCCTGGCAATGCCATTTCTGAGGTCGCTACCCGCAACGGTGGCTATGTGAAAGGGGGTGCCAACTACAACATCGATGAGTCTTCGAACGTATTCTTCAACGCTGGTTTGATCTCGCGTCAACCCAACTTTGACGGCATCTTCCCAGGCTACGCCAACAACATCAACGAAGACCTCGAAAACGAGCAGATCCAATCGTTGGAATTGGGCTACGGCTACGTTGGAGAAAAGGTGACTTTGAATGCGAACGTGTACTCCACCAACTGGGGTAACCGCTTCATTTCACAAGGCGTGGGCATTGTCATCAACGATTCAATCACCGTGGATGGATCCGCACAATTCAGCGGCATCAATGTCCAGCACAACGGTTTTGAATTGGAGGCGAACTACTACCCCATGGACGGCTTGAAGGTCATCGGCATGCTCTCGTTGGGTGACTGGCGATACACGTCAAACTTCGAAGCGGCTGTCTTCGACGACCAAAACAACCCCGTTGAAGGTCAAGAGTTCACCCTGTACACAGAAGGTTCGAAGGTGGGCGACGCTGCTCAGACCGTAGCAAACCTGGGTTTGGATTACCAAGTCAATCCCATGATCTCGGTTGATTTGGGCGCACGTTACGTAGACAACCTCTACGCGGATTACAGCATCGCGAACTCCGCGTTCTTGAACGAGGACAACCTCGGTGCTGTGAAGTTGCCATCGTACAGCCTCATCGACCTCGGTACTACAGCGCGGTTCGACTTGTTGGGAACGGACGCCAGCTTCCGCATCAACGTGAACAACCTGCTCGATACCGAGTACATCGCGGAGTATAACTCGAACATTCACGCGGAGGACGGGTCCGACACCTGGAACGGTGTGGACACCCGCAACTTCGTTTGGTTCGGTTTCGGCCGCACGTGGAACGCAACCTTGAAGTTGAACTTCTAAGGTTCCCACCTGAATTTGAAAACGGGAGGCTTCGGTCTCCCGTTTTTTTGTGCCCTATTTTTAAGGCATGAAGCATGCGATGATCTTGGCTGCGGCTGCAGCATTTCTCTGGGGTTGTGGAGAACGTGAACCCGATTTCTCGGGCAAGGACTTTTCGCAGGAATTCAAAGACGGTTACTTGAACAGCTGCCAACTTCAGGCGAGAGGCATGAGCTCAGCCAATGCGAAGAAATACTGCCAGTGTTCCCTGAATCAATTGATGACCTACTGGAACAGTGAAAAGGAAGCCGGTGAGGCGATGGAGGCCATGGCGCCGTATTAGATCCAGCGCATCCTGGTGACCCCGTGCGTGAAGTAATGCCCCACATTTAACGATTTTCTAACATAGCGAGCGAACCTTTTGTCGGGTTTATTTGTCCTTTGCATGCACGCAAATTGAAACCATGCAGCAAAAAACCTGGGCGAGGTGCATCCTCGCGTCCCTCCTGGTCTGCGCATTCTCCACCCTCCAAGCGCAGTACGGAGACTTTGGGTTGGCCGAACAACCGGCCGATACCGCAGCCGTAGACGACATCATCTACTACGGCGATTACATGGACATGTCCGGTGGCTACAACGTCGGCGACA
>CALKYI010000015.1 GCA_938003665.1 uncultured Flavobacteriales bacterium | reverse complement strand
CAATTTGTACTTACCCGCATCGCTGGTCAATTCAATGGCGTACGTCGCAGGGTCCACTTTGAACGTCAATGGAATGTCTGGGAAGGCCTTGAGGATGTCCAAGAGCATTTTGGCCGGCACCGCGATGGAACCCGTATCCTCCGTTTTGACTTCGAGTTTGGTGGTCATCGTTGTTTCCAGATCGCTCGCCGAAATGACGGCCTCGCCGGGACCCAATTCGAAAAGGAAGTTATCCAAAATGGGCAGCGTGTTGCTGCTGTTCAGGACGCCGCTTAGCGAAGAAAGGTGACGGAGCAGTTGGCTGCTGGAAACGATGAAATGCATGATCAAATATTGGTCTCCAAAGATGCTTCATATCGCATCTAAAACAGCTGTTTGAGGGCAGTTTTTGGGGCGGTATTTTTCAACATCCAATGCACGAATGGGCCTCAAGTTTTTCACGAAAAAAACCGTAATTTGGGAACATGAAACACATCGCCTTCATCTTCAGCATGGCCATAGTCATGCTCGGAATCAACCCCACTGCGCAGGCCCAATCGGATGCAGCCGCAGAAACGGTTCAGCCTGGATATGTCAACGTTCACGTCACCCAGAACTCAACGCGAGCCGAATTGGCGCAATTGCAGAAAGACCTGACCGCTGTCAACATCGGATTCCGCTACGACATGGTGGACTGGGTAGATGGCAAGCTGCAATCGATTCGATTTGCCCTCATCCTGCAGGACGGCACCATGGTCCGCAATGCGTACGACACCATGGATGCAGAAACGGACATTTGGCTCCGCTTGGAAGGCACCGGCGAGGAGCGCATCTTCTGCGCAGGCAGCAAGTGCGCGGAATAACATCAATAGCAACAACTGAAAAGCACGCTTCAACGGCGTGCTTTTTTTTTTGCTTCAACCCTTGCTCATAGGGCATGCAAAGCGTGAAGTACTTGGTCCACTGTGATAGACTCACCACACGCAAAGTGCCCCAAGGGACAGGCGGTTTTGCCGTGCACGCCACACGGCCGGCACGGCAGGGATTCGGTCGACTCCACAACCCGTGAATGCTCTGAAAGCGGGCCAAAACCGAAGGCCGGAACCGTCGAACAGTACACAGCCACGGTCGGGGCATTGACTGCAGAGGCTAGGTGCAGGGGTCCGCTGTCGTTCGTCAAGACCCAAGCCGCTTGCGCCATCAACGCCGCCGATTCCAACAGCCCTTGGTCGGCCTGCACCACTGCATTGGGGTGCTCCGTTTTCGCCACAATCTCCTGCAGTAAGTCTGCATCGGCTGGGCCGCCCACGAGCCGCAATTCGGGCACCTCGTCTTTCAGCGCATTGCACAGCGCAATCCAGTGCCCAACCGGCCATTGTTTGGTGGCCCACTGACTCGCCGGAGCCAAGACGGCAAACGCCCGATCAGCTGGGGCCAGCGGTTCCGGATACAACCGCGGCAGATGCGGCGCTTCCACATCCGTCCACCCTTCCACGAGGCGGTGATTGCGCTCGATTTCGTGCACGCCCTCCTCAAAACCGTGGGGCACGAGGTGAGTGAAAATCCGGCGCAGCGGATGCACATCAAAGCCCACCCGTATCGGTGCAGCCGAGCGCCATGCCAACCAACCGGAAGAAGCGTGGCGATGCGGGGTGAATACCGCATCAAAGCGTTCAGCTCGCAATGCTCGCGCCAATGCATTCAACGACTGGTAACGATTGAGCACACCGCCTTTCTTGTCCCAGACGTGCACGCCGGTTAGAAAAGGATGGCCGTGGAACAAAGCTTCATTGCCCTTGCGCACGCAGATGTGAATCGCATCGTCAGGATGCGCGGCATGCCAAGTCTCCCACAACGAAGAAGCCAGGATGGCGTCTCCGATGAAGGCCGTTTGGATGAACAGTACTTTCCGCGCGGGCATGGTGCGAAGATACGGGTGTGCAGGTCGCAACCGGATGGCTTGAGCCGTACCTTGCGGCATGGCCCGATGGATTGGCATTGATTACGGAGGCGTGCGAACGGGGTTGGCCCATACCGACCCGTCCGGGGTATTGGCTTTTCCTTACAAAACCGTCCCGACAACAGAGCTCATGTCGGTCATCAAAGCACTCGTTGCGGCCGAGCCGTGTGCCGGATTCGCCCTCGGCATTCCCAACCGGTGGGGCGTAGATGCCGGCCGGGGCCTGACCGATAGCTCCGCCCTCATCTTAGCCTTCAAAAAGCAATTGGAACTGCAATTCCCGGCGTTGGAAGTCACACTCGTCGACGAGACCAACACCAGTGAAGAAGCACTTCAATCGGCCATTCGATCGGGCATGAAAAAGTCCAAACGATCCCAAAAAGGCGCTGTGGACGATGTTGCCGCTGCGTTGATTTTGCAGCGCTTTCTGGACGAACGGGGCCGTTGATTACCCGCGCTTGAACACCTCGATTTCTGCCTTCTCGCGCACAAGGTCGCTGAAGGTGCCCTGGTAACGCGTCGCACGAACGATGTGGTTGTCGATCCAGTGGTAATTCCCTCCGCGGGGCTTGCCCATGAGCAGGCCGTGGTAGTGAAAACCGTGCTTATCGAGCCAAGCTTCTGTCACGGCGCGGTGCTCCTCCGTCCGAGACGTGAAAAACGTGATGATGTGGCCCTCCTCGTACCACTTGTTCAGGGTTTCCAATGCATCCGGGAAAGGCAGGCACGTCGCCATGCGCTCCGGTTCTTCATTGGGTACATCCTCGGTGATGGTGCCGTCGATGTCGATCATGTAGTTCTTAACATCCGAGGGCAACTGGGGAGAGGCAGCGAGGCCCTGGGCATCCTTTACAGCTTCGAGTTCAACGTTGGGTTGGCCGGGGCGGCCGGAGGCATCGGGAGTGTTTGGCATGCCGACGAAATTACATCCCAGGCGTGAGGTGTACAACGGTCAAGAAGCCGGATGAAAGACCAAAAATTGCGGCTCGTTCGTGCCTTCGAGCGCCCTGTACCACATTTCCGTAAAGACCTCCCTTCCTCCTGCAGCGTCCATCAACGGCAACGCACTGAGGTGACGTTCTTGCCCCTTGCCCTTCGGACATGACCAATGATCGAACGCGCTGCGGATGGCTTCCGCTTCTTCCGCGCGCTGATGCCGCAGGATCTTGCGCCACTTTTTTTGGACATGCACCAGCTCTTTTTCCATTTTGCTCAAGGCTGCGCGGGTGGTCGGAACCGCATCCCCGGGTACACCTTCCGCGTGGGCAATCAAGGCCGTGGACCACGCCTCAAAGGCCACGTCCAATTCGCCGTTGCCACGCAGTTGCTTGTCCGCCCATAGCGCCACCGCAGCGTCGCCGGTCAATGCTGGTTGTTGGGGCGTCCAACCGCACGCCTCGGCTGCCTTCAAGGAACGATGATCATGTACAAAAGCACCGTCGCGCACCACCAAGGCCGGATGTGGGAGTTGATGCCGTCGGAAGGCTTCCCCCAGCATCAACCAATACCCCACTTCAGACGGTCCGCCCACGAAGGCCGCACTTTCGAGCACAAATTCCTGGTACAGCGGACGCAAGGATGCATTGGGGCTCAGTTGTTCCGGGCGCAAGTTCTGGACCGCATCCGCACCCTGCGCATCGAGCCACCGATCGGCCCGAGTTCGTCGACCACTTGCTTCCAAGATGAAAAGGTTGTTGTCCCTAACCTGCAAGGGCGCCGATGACCACTTGGCCTCGTACTGCTCTCTGGCCGTATGTAACGCAGGTCCGATACCAGCTCCGGTCCACTCGGCCTCAAAAATGGCGTGTGCAGAGGCCTTCAGTTCGGCGTCATCCCCATCGATAACCACGAGGTCTTCATCTCCGAACCACTCATCCAACCAATGCCGCACGCGGTGCGCCAGGGGCATGGATTGATCGTGGACGGTACCTGTGGATTGAAGCGTGGCTTGACACCAAGCTTGCCACGCCTGCTCCGCTTGAGCGTCCCACGTGATGCGTCCCACGGGGGCTTGCTCAATGCGCTCGGGTGTCCATTCAAACGATGCCCAGTCCGGCGCATGCGTTCGGGAAATCTCTTCAAAATCGTGGTCTTCTGACGCCATCCAAAACACCGCAATCGCCGGCGTACCTGTGGCTCGAAGTTGCGCCGCCCATCGCAGAGCGGACAGGATTTTGTAGTGAAAAAAGGCCGGACCTCCACCCGCCTGGAGTTGATGCCCTACGGTAACCACTTCGGCCCCTTGAGCGAAAGCGGTCAAGCCCTCCGGCGGTGCAATGCCGACTTCGGCATACTGCCTGCGGATGCAATTCGCCGTTCGTTCTCGACGAGCCAGATCAACCGCACCCCGCGCGGCTATAGCTTCAGCGATGCCTTGTGCATTGCCGGGATAGGGCCAGAAAGATTGCAGCGCTTCGGGCTGATTGCACCAATCGGAAGCCGCACTTCCGGACGGGAGGATATCACGCTGGGGGTAGCTGTGAACCATGGTCCGAATCGAATCAGCGAATCAAGGTGATGGCGCCGGACTTCGAAATGGTCTTGCCGTCCTCGTCGATCAGGTCCACTTGCCAAACGTACGTGCCAGGCTCGGCATCCTTGCCATTGGAAGTGGTACCATCCCATCCGTCCGCCGTGTTGGAGGTCAAGGCGTAGACTTTTTCGCCCCAACGCGAGAAGACTTCAAATCGCTTCAGTTCGACGTTGTTCCAGACCGGCACGAAGACGTCGTTTTCCCCATCGTTATTTGGCGTGAAGGCATTGGGTACGAACCACGAAGGGTCCTCTTCCAAATTCACGGTGGTGGGCTTGCTTGATGGTCCTTTCACCTCTTCCTCGTCCACTGCAATGCCCTCTTCATCCAAGCCAATTTCAAACGCATCCACGAAACAGTATGCCATGGTCGGCGACTCTCCCTCGCTGATGACGATGTTTCGGTCCGCATCCGATCCGAAAGCCCCCCACGTGAAGCATGTCCAGGCGCTTTGCGCCACAAAGGTGAACGAAATGGTTTCCCATTCGCGGCTGTAAAAGATGGGAGTCAATTCAAACTGAGGTGCCTCGTTCAGTGGCGCAGCTCCCAATTGCTGCAACGGCCCCATCGAAAAGTGCATCCCGAGTTTGCTGACCCCTAACCCCGCTTGTGAGAATGCCGTCCGCTCCCCATTGGTCATCCGGAAGGTGAATCGGTAGGCAGCTCCAGGTTCAAGCGGCTGGGAAAAGGTGCCGGTAATGTATTCACGCCGATCGGTTCCTTCCGCACCTGTGGCCATGAAGCCCGCAATGGCCATGCCTTGATCGGGCGACACCATCGCAACGGGGGTTTCAGGCAAGTCTCCGCCCCCCATCCCTTGGATGTGGAATGCATCGGGGGTGTTCTCAGAGCTGCCCGTACCCAGCCAACCCGGTACGAGGTTCCATTGGCCCGTGGTGGTGGGCAATGCCGTGAGGGATTCAAAACTTCCATTCACCACCTGCTGTCCAGACGCCGTTAAGGCCCATGTGCACAGAAGCAAGGCGGGCAACAACCGGAAGTCAAAAAGGGTGAAATGGTTTTTCATGTGTTACAAGATACTGCAATGCATGCGAACTGCTTACCATGCATCGTATTTAACGCCAGCGCCCCACCATTGGTTCTGAGGCGCTTCCGAAAACCAGAGTCCCGTGAGTTGAAATGTCCATGGAGAGCGTTCCTGTTGGAAAGCAATTCTGAATTGAATCATCGGTTCGATCCCCGGGTTTCGCTGAATCCCCGGAACAAATGCAGCCCCTTCGAGCGTAGGCGAATTGAGCACCGGCCGATCTTGCACAGACCGCGTGCGGTAGCGCACCCCACCTGCGATTCCGAACTGCCATTCACTGAGTACAACGTCCAACCCCACCGAGGCATAAGGTGCCGTAGCGACCGTTCGACCCGTCACTGCATCGAGGGTATCTGTTTCGGTACCAATGTCGAATTGCTGGGACGTGACCATGCGGAGAGGATCCGTTACCGTCGCCGGCAAAAACCCAATCAACGAATCGGGAAAGGCGGAAGCATCGATGGAAACCAACGAGGCAATCATGACACCAGCATCCACGTGCCCTTGCCATTGGCGGCGTTTGCGGCGATCCAGCTGTGCGGGAAACCGCAACAGCTCAGCCGAACATTGAAGATTGATGTCGGGTCGACCACTCCAGTTCCACCACCCCGGAGCCGATCGTCCGCCCCCTACGAAGGCATTGACGGTCCAAGCCGCTTGAAACGTCGCCGTCGTATTTCGTGAATCGGTCGGAAGGCTGTCAAACCGGACTTGGGCCTCCACATCCAGCATCACCCCATCGATGACAATGGAGTCTCTCTCCACTGGCTCAAGGGCACTTGCCCAACAAGGAGTAAGCACAGCGAACAAACAAACCAAGAGGCGGGCACAGCGCATGCCCGAAAGTTAATCTTTGACGGTGACGGTCGCTGGCAAGACCCATTTCTCACCCTCAAGCTGCTGAAGCTGTGGCTGAGCATCAGTGTCTTGTTCAACGCCTGTCAAGGTGCGTGCAGTGACTTCATTCATGGCTGCAGGTGCGGATGTGGTTGGCTGAGCCAACACAGAACTGGCGTCCGCTGCTGAAGCCTTGGGCGTCTGACTTGGTGCAGGCACAACGGGGGCTGAAGATTCGACAAGTGTCGCCGGAGTTTCAACCTGTGCGGCGGGCTCCGCTGCAACAGGAACCACGATTTCGCTTGGCACGGATTGCGTGGCCTCAGGCTGGGCGGGTTCGGGAGCAATCAACCACAACGCCGTGGCCGACGCTGTGACGACCAGACCAATCGCGGCAGTAGCAGCCACGACTCGACGCTTTCGGTTCTCCGCCGCCAGGGTGGCAAACACGGCGCCTTCGAGGTTGGCCGGGGGCGCAACGGTCTCATTTTCGAACTGAGCTCGGACGTACTGATCAAATTCTTCTGCTTTCATCGCTTCTGCTTTATGCCTTCTGTGCTCGCTTTGACATGTTTTCGAGGATGCCTTGCAAATACTTCCGGGCCCGACTCAACTGGCTCTTGGACGTATTCAAATCGATTCCCAATTGCTCGGCAATCTCTTTGTGCTTGTACCCTTCGATTACATACATGTTGAACACCATTCCATATCCTTTCGGCAGCTGCGCAATGGCAGTCGCCAATTCTTCTCGAGTGAAATCCAATTCCTTGAACGCTTCCAAGTCCGCAGGGGTTGCATGGACCTCATCCAAATCGAGCTGAAAAGCGTGTTTTTGGTTCCGGCGGTAGTGGGTAATCGCGGTGTTGACGACGATTCGCCGCAACCAACCTTCGAAACTGTTGTGCTCGCTGAACGACTTGATGTGGCGGAATACCTTGATCCAGGCCTCTTGTAAAATATCTTCCGCATCGGCCCGTCCATTCGTGTAACGGAGCGCCACAGCAAACATCATGGGGCTGAAACGCGTGTACACCTCCCGTTGCGCACTGGGCTTGCCCCGCTTGCACGCTTCAATGAGGTTGATGTCAGCCGCTTCCATGGATCAGGTGGTCAGTATGTAAAACCCATTCAGGCCTCAATTGGTTGCAGCAAATTCAGGGTGGACTTACGATTCAAAATGAGCGGCTGGTACGCCGAGCCATTCCAATGCTGCACCAGAAAACAACTGCGTCAATTGGTCTTCTTCGAGTCCCATATCGAGCATGTAGGCGCCGAGCTCCAGGTCACCGAGCGGGAACGGATAGTCCGAGCCCATGCAAATGCGGTTGGCTCCTTGCAACTTCAATACATACTGCAGCAAATCGGCATCGTGCGTGATGCTGTCGATCCAAAACTTACCGAGGTAATCACGGGGGTTGACATCGTTGTCCACGGCAACCAAATCTGGTCGGCAATTGAATCCGTGCTCAAACCGGCCCAAGGTGGTCAGGAAAGAGCCGCCGGCGTGGCTGAACATGACCCGCAAATTGGGCAGCCGTTCCAATACCCCGCCGAAGATCATCGAACTCGCCGCACGGGCTGTTTCTGCTGGCATGCCCACCAACCACGGCAACCAGTATTTTTCCATTTGCTCCTTACCCATCATGTCCCACGGATGAATCATGACCGCCATCCCCAAGCGCTGGCATGCTTCAAAGAATGGAAAGAAGCGTTCCTCTGAGAGGTTGAGCCCATTGATGTTGGAGCCAATCTGCACCCCAAGATGACCGGCATCCTTGGCCCGCTCCAGCTCGTGGATGGCCGCGTCGGTGTCCTGCATGGGCACCGTGCAAAGGCCCGCGTAATGCCCCGGGTCATTGGCGACCAGCGCACTGATGTGGTCGTTCAGAAAGCCCGCAATGTCCTGCGCATGCGCCAGCGGTGCGTCGTAATTGAACATCACGGGGATGGTGCACACCACTTGGATTTGGGTCTCAAGCGCTGCGTATTCCCGTTTGCGCACCTCCGCATCCCAGCAGTTTTCGCCGATTTCACGAAAGAATTGGCTGCCTTGCATCATGCGTGCAAATCCAGCTCGCTCACTTGGCTCCAAGTGGATGTACTGGCCTCCCCCAAACCGCTCGGTCCACTTGGGCATTTCGCGGGGTAAAATGTGGGTATGGCAATCGATTCTGAGCATGGAAAGCAAGGGTTCGTGCCTTCCAATTTACGGTTTGTGGCACAAATCAAGCACGCGCGCCTCAGTTGTGCGCCGGCGTTTTCCTTACCCGCCTCAAATCCAATCGGTTAACGGAATTGATTTCCCATCCTTGGACGTCGTGCCGGACAAAATGCGTCACTTGGTCATAAAAAAGTGGAATCAACGGCAACGCCTCCGACACCATGCCATTCAAGTCCTCATAAAGCGCGAGCCGCTTGGAGACCTCCGGTTCTGCCATGGCCGAGTCCAGGCGGGTGTCAAATTCAGCATCCGAATAATGCGTGTAGTTCGGACCGCTCGGCGCGTGATTGGCCGTCCGGAAAAGGGACAAGAAATTTTCGGCATCCGGATAATCGGCCAACCACGATTTGCGAAACGCCACCGCTTTGCCGTTGGCCACCCGCTCCCGGTGGGTCGCCGGTGCCACCACATCAATGCGCACTTCCATGCCAAGGGCTTCCCATTGGTATTGAAGGGCTGCGCACAGATCGGTGTAGTCACTCGTCGTCGATAACACCAATTCAGGCCACGGCCGTGGATGCACTGCGGCCACGGAGTCCATCATGGCCCGGGCACGCTCAACGCCGTAAGCGATGGGCCTCGGCACCGACCGCCCCACGAGGGCCGGTGGCACAAAATCCCGCGTCGGCACCACGGTCCCCCGACGCAGCGAGCGAGCGATGCCCTCCCGGTAAATGGCCAAGGACAGCGCATTCCGCACGGCTTGATCTTGCCAAGGCAACCAACCTTCCTCCCCCGGTTCCACAAAAAACCCGATGTAATCCGTTTTCAAGAATGGTGTGGTCTCCATGCGGACCTGCGCTGCATGTTCCTCGCGTAAGGATCCATCCGCCTCGAGCAATTCTTCCATGTAAGCCGGGTGCAAGCCACTCATAAAATCAAATTTCCCTTGCAGGAGCCCTTGGTATTCTGCCCCCATATCGGCTGCAAACGAAATGTGCACCGCATCCATGTACGGCAGCTGTTCGCCCTCGGCATCGCGTTCCCAATAACCTTCGTTTCGGTGGAGCACACAGGCCACGTCCTCCAACCACCAAGCTAATTTGAACGGCCCCGACCCCACCGGCTTGCGGCGAACATCCTCCCCAAAGTATTCGACCGCTTCCGGGGCAACCACGTTGGCATATGCCGTGGCGAGCAGGCCTAAAAACGGTGGAAACGGCTGCTTCAACTTGAACTCGACGGTGTCAACACCGCGTGCGACCAAGCCCTCCCCCTCGCTCGAGGAGTCCAGGGCATCCAAGATCCAACGACCGCTCGAAGCGACCTGCGGATCCCGTAGCCGATTCAGGCTGAACACGACGTCCTGGGCCGTGAGTCGTCGGCCCGTGGCCAACCCCGGTACATCGGGGTGGGCAGCAAAACGCACACCATCGCGCAACACAAACACCCACTTGGTCCCGTCCTCTTCAGCGTAATAGGATTCGGCAATGAGCGGCTGCACGTTCAAGTTGGCGTCCAATTCCACCAATCCATCGTACAGCTGGTCCACCACCCACATGGGTTCGAGGGTGCGCGCAAAAGCCGGATCGAGGGAAGTGAGGTTGGCGCTTTCGTTGTAGCGGAAGACGCGGGACGCATCGTAATCGGTCGAATTGCACCCGCCAATTGCAGCCAGCAAGGCACACCACAGCACACGCTGAAACATGGATGGTCGTCGTGCTTTCATTCCCCGCACAAGGTAGTGTCCAACAAATGCTAAAACCAGTTGTTATTCGGGGAGTGGCCCTACCGCCACCAATACTTTTGCACACGCCATGAGTCGCTACTCCCGATACCTTGTTTTGCTCACCCTGAGCATCTTCATTGCCTCTCTGGCGGCCCATGCACAGCGTACCATCAGCGGTACGGTGACGGATGCCACCACCGGCGAACAAATCCTCGGAGCCAGCGTGGTGCCGGTCAACGACGGCCGCGGCACATCCACGAACATCTACGGCTTTTTCAGCTTGACGCTCAGCGGTGACGAACAGGCCATTGCTGTCAGCTTCATCGGATTCAATACCAAGGAAGTTCAACTGAAACCCGGGCAATCCGTCTACAACGTGGGGCTGGAACCGGCCGTGATTGCCTTCGAAGAAGCGACGGTGGTTGGGGAACGAACCGATCATACCGCCAGCACAGATGTGGGACGAGCATCCGTCGAAGTCGACCAAATCAAAGCACTCCCAGCCCTGCTCGGCGAAGTGGACGTATTGAAGGTGCTGCAGTTCTTACCGGGGGTTTCCAGTGCCGGAGAAGGCAACAGCGGCTTCTATGTCCGCGGCGGCGGCCCGGATCAAAACCTCATCCTGCTGGACGATGCGACCGTGTACAATGCCTCGCATTTGTTTGGATTCTTCAGCGTCTTCAACGCCGACGCGATCAAAAACATCGACCTCATCAAAGGCTCCATGCCCGCAGAGTACGGGGGTCGGGTGAGCTCGGTCCTCAACATCGGGCTGAAAGAGGGCAACGCCAAAGAATGGAAAACCACGGGCGGCTTGGGCCTCATCAGCTCCCGACTCACCGTCGAGGGGCCGATCATCAAAGACACGTGCAGCTTGATTTTGTCCGGTCGCCGCACCTACCTCGACGTTTTGACGCGGCCTTTCATCAAAGGGTCTGCGTTCGAGGGTACCGGTTACTATTTCTACGATTTCAATGCCAAAATCAATTACCGCCTGAGCGACCGAGACCAGTTGTTCTTGTCCGGGTATTTCGGCAAAGACGTCTTCAGTTTTAACAGCGCAGAAGCTGGGTTCAACACGTCCATCCCGTGGGGCAACTCCATGGGGTCGCTACGGTGGAACCGCATCCTAAACGACCGCATGTTCCTCAATGTGGGCGCGACCTACTCAGAGTACACCTTTTCCTTCCTCGCGGGCCAGGAGGAATTCGAATTCGGGTTCGAAAGCGGCATCAAGGACCTCGCCGGCCGCACGGAGTGGAGCTTCTACCCCAACCCGCGCCACGTCATCAAAGGCGGCATCGATTACGTGCACCACGACTTCATTCCCACCGATTTTTCTGCGCGCAGTGGCGACACCGAATTCGATACGGGAACGTCAGAGCAGACGTTTAGCCACGAGGCAGGCGTTTACCTGCAGGACGACTTCGATATCACAGAGGCCATTCGCTTGCACGCCGGCATGCGGTGGAGTGGGTTTTGGCACGTGGGGCCGTTCACGCGGTACCCCATGGACACGCCCGGCATCACGACGCAGCCGGTCACGGTCTATGCGCCGGGTGAGTTGGTTCAGTTTTACGGAGGTTGGGAGCCGCGCCTCGCATTGCGGGTGACCACCGGGCCGAGGTCCAGTCTGAAAGCCGGCTACAGCGAAAACTACCAATACGTGCATTTGACCTCACTGGGCACCAGTTCCCTGCCCGGTGACATCTGGATTCCCAGTTCCGATCGAGTGAAGCCACAATGGGGCCGCCAGGCGAGCTTGGGTTATTTCAAAACGCTGGGCGAGGATGAGAATTGGGAAGCGTCCATCGAAGGATATTGGAAGGAACTAGAGAACCTCGTGGCCTACGCCGAAAACACCAGTCCCGAGGACAACATCGGCGACAACGTAGACAACAACCTCGTTTTCGGTGAAGGGTGGTCCTACGGGGTGGAAACCTTCCTCAAAAAACGCCAAGGCCAATTCACGGGGTGGATCGGGTACACCTGGAGCAAGACCGAACGCCAATTTGACGACTTGAACATGGGGTTGATTTTCCCGGCCAAATACGACCGCCGGCATGACTTGAGCGTGGTCCTCGATTACACCCTCTCGAAGGCATGGCGGTTCGGCGGCGCGTTTGTTTACGCCACCGGCAACTCCCTCACCCTGCCGGTCCAACGCTACATTTTCGAAGCCCGCATCACCGATGTTTATGGCGCTCGGAACGGCTTCCGAATGTCGCCTTACCACCGCGCGGACATTAGCGCGACCTACACCCCGGACCCCGCCAAATCCAAGAAAAAACGCGACATTCGCAGGGAATCCAGCTGGACCTTTGGCGTGTACAACCTCTACAACCGTTTAAACCCCTACTTCATCTACTTCAGCAACGAGGGGGACTTGACTTCAGGCACGTTGGATCTGCAAGCAAACCAAGTGAGTTTGTTTCCCATCATTCCATCGGTCACCTGGAACTTCAAGTTTTGATGCGGCATGCGTGAGCTCTGGAAACTGAACCCCTACATCGCTAAGTACCCCCACCTGCTCCTGGGCGGAATCGTCTTCATTTTCTTCACCAACGTATTCGCGGTCTACGCACCGAGCCTCATTGGGGAAGGCGTCAACGCCATGAAAGCCGTGGACGAGGCGTTCCTCGCTCCCATGCGCGAAGGCCAGCCAGAAAGCGAAGTGTTCGCCTCAGCCCCTGCCCCTGAATTCCCGCGCACATTGGAGTGGATTCGTGCGCAGTTGGGGCAAAGCACCGCTGAGTGGAATCCGGCGCTCAATGGAAAACAAGACGCCCTGGCGTGGATGAAGCGTCTTGCATTTTGGCAAGCGGGCCTATTTCTGCTCGCTTATTTGCTCAAAGGCATCTTCCTGTTCTTCACCCGGCAGACGATTATCGTGATGTCACGCCGGATCGAATACGACCTCAAAGGCACCATCTTCGATCAATACCAGCGCTTGGACGCCACCTTTTACAAGGCGCAAGACACAGGCGACCTGATGAACCGCATCAGCGAAGACGTCAGCAAGGTTCGGATGTACCTCGGACCGGCCATCATGTACACCTTGAACCTGACCATGCTCATCCTCTTGGTGGTGAGTGTGATGGTGTACATCGACTGGAAACTCACGCTTTACGCCCTTCTGCCACTGCCGCTGATGTCCGTGGGCATCTATTTCGTGAGTTCGCGCATCAACCTCCAAAGTGATGCAGTGCAACGGCAGCAGAGCGGTTTGAGCACGTTTGT
>CALKYI010000014.1 GCA_938003665.1 uncultured Flavobacteriales bacterium | reverse complement strand
ACGCCATCCAAGCGGCGTACGAACAAATCAAATCAGACCGCGGTTTCAAGTAAAAGCATCGGCGTTTAACCCATATCTTGGGGCTCAACCTGATTTACACTTGATACCTCATGAGGAAGTTCTCCATTTCGACGGTTGCGTTGCTCTGCGTGGGCATATTGACCGCAACACTCGCTACCGAAGCCCACGCCCAACGCGGCAAGAAATCCAAGAAAAAAGGCCAGACCGAGGCCCCCAAAGGACGCCCGGACAAGGACGCCATCAAGTCGATTGATGAGGTCGTCAAAAACTGTGCGACGCTGGACGGTTTGTTCACGCTCTACACCGACACGGTCAAAGGCAGCAGCTACCTCGCCATTCCGGATTCCATGATGGAGCGGGAGTTCATCTACTTCTCCCACGTAGACGACGGTGTTGCCGAGAGTGGCTACACGCGCGGAAGCTACCGCAACAGCAAGGTCATTTCCTTCCACAAGCATTTCGACCGCATCGAACTGCATGCGGAAAACACCAACTACTACTTCGACCAAGACTCGCCGTTGGCTAAAGCAGCCGATGCGAACATCAACACACCCATTCTGGCGAGCTTGAAGATTGAGGGCCAGGATTCGTCCAAAACCGTGCACCTCGTTTCCGGTGACGCCTTGTTCTTGAAAGAGGACTTTGAAATGATCAAGCGACCCTCCCGCCGTCCAGGTGAGTCGGTATTGGGTAAGCTCTCTCGCGACAAGACCAAAATTCACCGCATCAACAACTACCCGGAGAACACCGAAGTCATTGTGGACTACGTGTACGACAACCCGGCGCCAAAAACCGGAGGAGCGGCCCTCGAAGATGCGCGTTTTGTCACCGTCCGTTACCAGCACAGCTTGTTGAACATGCCGGAAGAAGGATTTGCCCCACGTCCCGACGATGCGCGTGTCGGCTACTTCACGACGCAGACGGAGCACATGACTTCGACCTCCTCGACGCCCTGGCGCGACATGATCCACCGGTGGCGATTGGAGAAAAAGGACCCAACTGCAGCCGTGTCCGACCCGGTGAAGCCAATCACTTGGTGGATTGAAAACACCACTCCATACGAATTCCGCGATTACATCCAGACCGGTGTCGAAAAGTGGAACCAAGCATTTGAACCGCTTGGATTCTCCAACGCCGTGGTGGTCAAAGTACAGCCCGATACGGCCGATTGGGACGCGGGCGATATTCGTTACAACGTGCTGCGTTGGACATCCTCTCCGAGCCCGCGTTACAGCGGCTACGGACCGAGTTTTGTGAACCCGCGAACAGGGGAAATCCTTGGTGCAGACATCATGCTCGAATGGAGCGGAATGACCGGACGTCTCTGGCGCTCCGAAGTGTTCCAAAATGCCGGCTTTGACAGCATGGAAGAGCAAGAGGACGAGGCACCACAAAGTTCCCGTGAACGCTATGCCGAGTGGATGCATCGATGCGACGCCGGTGCCGTGCAAGCGCAGCAAACGCTTTTCGGATTGGCCGCGCTTCGCGCCCGTTCGTTTGGCAGCGATGAGCAAGAAAAATTCACCCGTGAGACCCTGCACCGTCTGGTGCTGCACGAGGTAGGACACACGCTCGGTTTGAGCCACAACATGGCCGGCTCAACCATGCAAACTCCCGAAGCCCTGAAGGATGCCGACGCCGTAAACGCGAAGGGCATGTCGAACAGTGTTATGGATTACCCATCCATCAACTTCGCACGCAATAAAGAGGACCAGACCAAATTCTTTGACGATGCCCCCGGTCCCTACGATAAGTGGGTCATCGAATACGGCTACTCTGTTGGCCTCGACGACGCCGAAGCAGAGGCCACCCGATTGGAGGGCATCTTGCGGCGTTCGGTCGAGCCTGACTTGAAGTTCGGCAATGACGCCGATGACATGCGGCGCCCGGGCGGCGGCATGAATCCGGATGTCAATATTTACGACTTGTCCAGCGATCCCGTAGCCTATGCCAGCGAACGCTGCGAGCTGGTGAACGACCTGTTGCCTGAGATCATTACGGAGTACGGTGGCGACAACCAGGACAGTTACCACGAAGTGCGCCGTGCTTACCTGACATTGACCGGCGAGTACATCACGCAACTCGGCATCATGACTCGTCAAATCGGCGGAGTGCGCTACAACCGTGCCCACCCCTCCCAGCAAGCTGAGGCGCCGCTGCAGCCTGTTTCAGAAGCGGACCAATTGGCGGCCATGAAGGCCCTGAAGAAGTACGCGTTTGCGCCCAACGCTTTTGAAGCCGCTGCCTCTGTTTACGGGTACCTTCAAAGCCAACGCCGCGGGTTTGGATTCTTCGCCCAGCCCGAAGACCCAAAGATTCACTCCCGCATTGCAGCCGCACAGCGAAATGCATTGAATCACCTGCTGCACCCACGCGTATTGCAACGCATCACCGATGCCACGGAATATGGCAACACGTATCGGTTGGATGAATACATGGATGACTTGACCGATGCTATTTTCAAGGCTGACCTCCGCAGTTCAGTCAATACCGTGCGTCAACAACTCCAAATTGAATACGTCAAGCGACTCATCAGCGTACTTGACCCGAAAAAGAAATACGACACGGTGGCGCAGACCATGGCCTTGGCCACGTTGAAGCAAATCCAACGCGACCAGCGAAACGCGTCCTCACCGGACGGGTTGACCCGGGCCCACCGCGGGCACATCCAATTCCTCATCGAAAAGGCCTTGGAGTCCTGACCCGTAGCGCATAAGCGCGCCTTGTTCAAAAGGTGTGAAGAAAAAGGGCGGAGAATTCCTGAAGGGGTTTTCCGCCCTTCGTTTTGGGTTCTAACTTGGAAGCATGCATCCCAAGGACCGGCAATTCAAAGTGATGGGCGGACACGTTGACCACGACGTGTGCGACTACATCGCGACGATGTGTTCGGAGCAAAACTTGGACATCCACGTTGGCTGTGACAGCCAGAACTACAAGCGTTACACGGTCTACGTAACCACGGTGGTCTTCCGTTACCCCGACAATGGAGCGCACGTCATCTACCGACGGGAACGCGTCCCGAAAATCACGGATCTATGGACCAAGCTCTGGGGAGAGACGGAGCGATCGGTGGCCTTGGCCAATTTGATTTTGGAAGAATGCAGCATTCGCGTGAAGCAAATTGACCTGGACTTCAATTCGGACCCACAGTACCCTTCACAAAAATTGATCAGCGCATCAGCCGGCTACATCACCTCTTTAGGTTTTGAGGCCAAAGCCAAGCCTAACCTCCTGATGGCAGCTTGGGCAGCAAACGTACTCTGCCACTAAAACCGTCAGTGCGGAAAAATTCGGTTGAGCTCTTCTTCCCTGAATTCAAAGATGCCCCGGACTTTTTTATGGACGAAGCCACCTCCAAGCTCTCCGAAGATGCCACCAGGCAAGGCGTAGTGTAGCGTATCCTCCATCAGTACCCCACCGTCCTTTTCAGTAAATCGGTGCACGTGATGCCAAAACTTGTAAGGACCAAATCGCTGCTCATCAATGAAGTATTCACCTTCCACGGACTGGGTAATTTCTGTAACCCAGCGCATCGGAATGTTGAGCAACGGGCGAATTTTGTAGGTGATGATCTGGCCCGCAAAGGTGCGCTCGCCTGCTCCGGTCAAAATTTCGAACGACATGTCTGGAGGGGTTATGCGGTCGAGGTTTTCCGGGATGCTGAAAAAATCCCACGCCTCTTGGATGCTCAAGGGCAACCATTGTTCCGTTTCCAATCGGTGCAATTTCATACCACCACAACTGAGTGCATTCGCCTTTTGTTCTTTGCGTCGAAAAAGGCAAAAAAAATGAAGCACCCGCCGTTGCAGATGCTTCACTACGATTCACAACTAGGTCCTCCAAGAACTTAATGTTCCATGACCTATTTCAAATATAGTTTTTTCAACACCTAAATCAAAGGTTTTGTATAAAAATTATAATGTTTAATCGCGTTATACATCCGCTCACCGACCAAATGAGTCAACTCACCGACAATTGGTCACCGTGGGATACCTTTGGAGCATGTCCTCCAAGGCACCGAATTATCGCTTCGCTCCACTCCGAGTGAACTCACTTCTCGTGCTCCTCGCCTGCACAAGCATGACCTGGTCAGCCCAAGCACAAATGGGCCTCGACGACTGGGAACAATTGTTTGATGCGCGGTGCACCCTCGAAGATGTCGAAGCGTTCGAATCGCACGTTGCCTTGAACGCGTTTGGCACGCCCAGCCTCAAAACCGCTGTACCAGTCTTGGATCCATTGGAGGTCGCTCTTCAACCGTGGGGTGCTGATCGGGAACTGGAAAATCTGTGCATGCAAGCATTGCTATCCGATGGCGCAAAACGCTTGCTCCAACTCAACGCCCTCTATACCCTGCACCAGGCCATTGTGGAGGAGGCGTGGAGCGCCACAGCACTCCCCCCTGCTTTTCGTTGGATTCCAGCTTTGGCAACCGGATGGAATCAATCAGCCGCTATCCAAAGTGACCGAGCGGGCCTTTGGTGGAATGACCGTGATGACGCGGTCGCAAGTGGACTCACCCTTAGCGGTGCCATCGACGAGCGAGGCGTTCCTGCGGCTTCTACCCAAGCGGCGATCGCACAACTGGAAAAGCTGCAGCGACGATTCCCCAACGACCCACACCGCGTGTTGGTCGCCTACATGAAAGGGATGGCGTATGCAACGCGGTGGAGCGGGCGACCCGGCTACGACCGGCAATTGGATGAATGGCTCGCCTTGTACAAAGTGGTCAGCCGCATGATGGTCAACACGGACCTTCCCGACCACCAAGCAGATTGGATTGACGTACTCAGCGCGTGGGAACCGGTCTCCTGCAACGGTGAACGCTCCCGGCAGCGTTTGATGGAACAGCAGAGCATCCCCGCCGGAGTGCTCACTCAATTCTTGCCGTGGTGGACAGGGACCACCTTGCCCTGTTCCGTTCTTGATGTTTACGAAGTGGCCTTGCCCTCAGCCTACGCTGCACGCTGGAACGCGGACGACGCATTGCAGGTCCAATCCACACCAACCCCAACTCCTACCACACCCGCGGTGGCCGCGACAGAAAGTGAATCCTATACCGTCGCGTACACATGTGAATTGCACGAGGTGAAAGCCGGCGATACGTTATGGAACATTTCAAAAAGATACCCGGGAACAACTCCCGAATGGATTGCAGAAATCAATGAAATCACCGATTACATTCGCATTGGTGAAGTCCTCTGCATTCCCATTAAACCATGAGCCATAACCAGCATCCCGTTCGCAAAACCCTCGTGTTTTTTGCAGCGGTGTGGTGCGGCATTTTCGCCTTCATGGCTCGGCCGCAATGGCCGGGTGGTTGGTTGGCGGAATGGCCAAGATGGGAGGCCAATGCCTCATCTTCGGTCGACATGTCTCCGGAAGAAGTGCAAGACATCCTGGACGCGTATGCCTCTCCCGAAGCCTCGCTTGACAGCACGATTGAAACAACGGATTCGTTGAATCTGGCGGATATAGATTCACCCGCAGACATTGAACCTTTCGCATCAACCACCGCTGAATCTGTCACACCCATCGAAACCATCACCGCGTACGACCGAGGTGCCATTGACCAATTCCTCCACGAAAACCTTCAACTTTTGGGCAATTCCCAAGCCTTTGAGGCGCTGGGGAATTTCTTTGCTGCCTTGAATGCCCCGGCACGGAAGCCCGCCATCCATGTGCTCCACTACGGCGATTCGCAAATTGAAGGTGATCGGATCACCGGCCACCTGCGCAACGCTTGGCAATCCGTTTGGGGCGGCAGCGGCCCCGGTTTTCTCTCACCGCTATCCCCCATTCCCACGTTGGCCATGCGGCAATCATGGAACGGCGAATGGAAACGCTACGCTCGATTTGGCAAAAAAGACACGACCATCCAACACAATCGGTTCGGACTCATGGCCGCCTTCGCCCAACCCCGTCCCGCCACAGCTGATTCGACCTCAACCGCAGCGACTTTGCGCTTCGAGCCCCACCCCCGCGGCTACCGACGCAACCGAGCATTCAACCAGGTGCACCTCGCTTTGGGCCAGGTGAACGAACCAACTACCCTGCAATTGACGCTCAATGAACGGGACACCATCCGGATTCCGCTCCTCACGGATACGCTCGCGCAAAGCCTGTCCCTGCCACTCGCGGCCTTGGACTCCGCAGCGTTCGAATCATTGGAGTTGCAATTTGACGGCGGATACCCGGAAATCAACGGCATCGGCATGTGGACGGATTCGGGGATTGTGGTCCACAACCTGGCCATGCGCGGGAGCTCCGGAACGATCTTCCGCCAATTGGACCGGGAGCAATTCAGCCGCCAGCTCGGCGCCATTCGCACCGAATTGGTGATGCTGCAGTACGGCGGAAATACCGTGCCGTACATCGAAGACGTTGAAAGTGCGCAGCGCTACGGTCGATGGTTCACGTCGCAGATCCGCTTGTTCCAATCCCTTTTACCTGGTGTCCCCATCATCGTGATTGGGCCGTCAGACATGGCGCGCAAAGCGGGGACGCGCATGGAAACTTACCCCCAACTCACCTATGTTCGGGATGCGCTGAAGGAAGCCGCTCTGGCCAGTGATGCCTTGTACTGGGACATTTTTGAAGTGATGGGGGGCGAAGGCAGCATGGCAGCATGGGTGCAATCCGAACCGCCTTTGGCGAGCTCGGACCACATCCATTTCACCCCAGCTGGAGCCAAACAAATCGCGGAATTGCTCCGCCAATCAATCCAAGCCGAATGGACCTTATGGCAGAATACACAGGCTGAACAAACGCTTGTCCATGCGCCCTAAACACCTGTTTGTTGCCGCGCTTTCAAGCGCCATTTGCGGACTGCATGCGCATGCAACACCACCACCGGCCTTCACCCCTCACGACAGCCTGACTTTCGAATGGGAAGGCCCGTCATCATCCGAAGCATTTGATCAACTGTGGGCCACCATGGACAGCGTCCACTTGTACCACAAAGGAGAACTGACGGTCGTGTACATCGGCGGATCCCACGTCCAAGGGGGCTGGGTCGGCCACGAGATGCAGAGCTTCCTCGCCGCTTGGGCTCCGCACGCGGAGTTATCCAGGGGCATGCACCTTCCCTACCGCCTCGCCCGCACCAACACCCCAACGCATTTTCGTACGGAAATGAACGGCCGCTGGACAGCGCAGCGGTGCACCCGAGGTTCAGGTCAATCGGCATGTGCTGCAGCACCGATTGCCACCGGAATCTTGGCTTATCCCGAGGATTCAACGTTCATCCAACACGTCAGTTACCTGCCAGATTCAACGCGAAACGCGTACACGGCCGTTGAGCTCTGGACGAACGCCAACCGCTCGCAATGGCATTGGAAGGGCAATGCAAACCTCCTCAGCTGGTCCCCCCTGCCCGACAACAATGGCTGGCGCCTGGAGTTGGATGCACCCGCGGACACGTTGGCGGTGTCTTTCACGGCGGCACCAGGACCAGCCATCTGGTATGCAGGCATGAGCGGACTGCAAGTCACGTCAACTGCGTACATCACATACCATGAGTGGGGACACAATGGGCTTCGCATCCGCCACGCCGCAGCACTGCAAGGATGGGAATCGCTGCTCGAACGCATCCAACCCGACTTGATTTTTATTGGGATCGGCCTGAACGATGCGGTCGACAACGAGCGCCTCAACATGGCGCCGTTTGCGTCGCACTACGAAGCATTTACCGACGTGTTGTGTGCGACAGGGGCTGCCGTTGTACTCGTCGGCAATACACCAGCGACGCACCGCGGCACATCGCTCGCAAGACCATCGGCCTCCATTGGAGCGTGGCTTCGGCAACACAGCGAGTCCCGGGGCTTCGCGTACATGGACCTCTCTGCCGCCTTGGGCGGACCAGGGCTGGTCGCAGACTGGATCGAACGTGAACGCATGCAGCCGGATGGCATGCATTTCACCGCTGAGGGGTATCAGGCAATTGCATCCGTGCTCTTTGAAGCGTGGATGCAGGCGTATGCCCAAGCGCAAAAGGAGCCATCTTTGAACAACGCTTTAGACGCCCAGCCGAAGCAATGATTGAGTCCCTGTCCCAACCGTTCACGTTTTTGAATGCCTCCTTCTGGGCGTTCATGCTGGTTGTGCTGGCGGGCATGGCGATTTCTGAGAAACGCGTGCGGGTGCGCAATGCCTACTTGTTCTTGGCGAGCCTGTTTTTCTACTGGAAAACGAGTGGCGCATTTGTGGCCATCCTCATTTTTTCTACCCTGGCGGACTGGTGGATTGGCGGGCGCATGGACCGCTCGGAGGGGGCGCAACGCAAACGCTGGCTCGCAGCGAGTTTGGCCATCAACCTGAGCGTTTTGCTGTACTTCAAGTACGCGTATTTCATCGCAGACGCGCTGCAGCCACTGCTGGGAGCGCACTGGAGTCAGCCACATGCCGCGCTCGGTCAATGGGCCAATGAACACTTGGGAACGACGTTCCGCGTGGACCAAATTCTCCTGCCGGTGGGCATTTCGTTCTACACGTTCCAAACCATGTCCTACGCCATCGACGTCTACCGCAAGGAAGTAGCACCGGTGCGCAGCGTATTGGACTTTGGATTTTTCGTCAGTTTTTTCCCACAGCTGGTCGCGGGGCCTATCGTACGCGCCAAGTCCTTCATCCCGCAGCTTCATCAACCCTATCGCCTCAGTCGCTTTGAATTTGGAACGGGGTTGTTTTGGATCCTCAATGGCCTGATCAAAAAAGTCTGGCTGGCTGATTACCTCGCGGTCAACATCGTCGACCGGGTGTTCGCCAATCCAGGCAGTTACAGTGGGTTTGAAAACCTCATCGGCCTGTACGCCTATAGCCTCCAAGTATATGCCGACTTCAGCGGGTATACGGATATGGCCATCGGCATTGCCTTGCTCATGGGGTTCCATTTGCCCGTCAACTTCCGTTCGCCTTACAAGGCCCGAAACGTCGGTGAATTTTGGAAACGATGGCACATCAGTTTGTCCAGCTGGTTGAAAGACTACCTGTACATTCCCATGGGCGGCAACCGCGGCGCTTCCTGGTTTACCATCATCAGCGCATCCTTCCTGCTCGGCTTCATCCTGCGCATGGCTCCTAACGCCGGTGTGCGGCTCATCATCTTAAGCGGTGTGTGCCTGGCTGCGGCTGCGGTTTACGCTTTCCCTTCAATACGCAAGCGGTTCAGCACGAATGTCAACCTGATGATGACCATGCTTCTCGGCGGATTGTGGCATGGCGCCAGTTGGAATTTCGTCCTCTGGGGAGGTCTGAACGGGCTGGGGCTCATCGCCTACAAAGGATGGCGCAAAATCAGTCCCTGGGGAAGCTACTCCCGCTGGTGGCACCATGCCATTGGTGTTTTGCTCACCTTTCATTTCATCACGATGACGCGGATCTGGTTTCGATCGGGAAGCCACGTGACATGGGATGCGTTGGACACACCGCACGACATCTGGACCGAATGGTTCACGGCCAATGCCATGATTGAACAGCTCATTTATGGGTTTTGGTCCAGTCCGTTTGGCGCCATCGCATCGGCCTATGCACCCGTGCTGGGACTCATGGCCGCCGGCATGGCCATTCACTGCCTCCCAGAGCGCTATAAAGTCAGCTACCGCCAGGCATTCGCCAACGCACCGCTATGGGTGCAGTTGTGCACCACCTTTGCAGCCATTGGCTTGGCATACGCCGGGATGTCCTCCGGTGTACAGCCGTTTATCTATTTCCAGTTCTGAATTACTCCGCGACCTCCACCTTCTGGTAGGCACTGCAGGACTTTTGCGTGGTGCACGAAGTGGCAAACACCGCCATGGTCAACACCCCCAAAATCACGATGATGAAACGCTGGATGCGCGCGTGGTCTACACCTGAGGCATTGAAGCCAGAAGGGTCTACTTTTGCAGGGTTGGTGTTGTTGGAGAACATGTCGGTCTATTTCGGTGGTTCAAAAACGCAGGGTTGCCAAACTTAGTATATTTATTTCGAACAATGATTGCCTCGTCCTCAATCCGTCCGTTGAACGTCCTTTTCATCGCTTTGGTCAGCCTGCAGGCTCTCTTTGTCCTCGAGCTCACGGCCGACATCACCCTGCCAACGGTTCTCGTGGATCACCGAAGCGGCTGGCTCCTCGCTGAATTCTTGGGGACGGCGGTGTTGTTTGTCGACTTGGTTGTTCGCTTCGATGAGTTGCATCCCAAGCGGAAGCCATTCTACTTATTGGGAATCGCAGGATGCGCCATGGGGTGGTGCTTCCAGTTTTTCGTGCACTACTTGGACAGTGCGTTGATGAGCTGAGCCTTAGTCGTCGAGGTGGTACTGGTAATCTGAATCGTCCAAGCGCGAGGGAAGCGCCCGGAACAGTTCAAATCGCTGTTGGATGTAGCGAATGAACTCATACTGCGTCCAGGACTGCAGCAACTCATCTCCAGGATCGCTGAAGGCGATGAACGCATCGAAATCATCCGGATCCAGCAGAATGATTTCATAGTTCACATACTTGACGAACAATTCCCGCAACAGCTCATGGCGGCGGTCGCGATTTTCAAGCTGTGCCACCAACCGTTTGCTTCGCTCTTCACGGCTCAGCATTTGGTACAAAAACGTAATCGGGCTGCTCAAGGCGTCCACACGTGTCAGCCTGAAATCCTCTTCGTTGTACCCCAACGCCTCGATGTCTCGGACAATTTCACGCAAATCGCGCGGGGCGACGACTTCCGCTACGCCAACCTCAACCTTGAGCCGCTGCAAGCGCACTTCCCAATCCCACTGGCGACCGGAAAGCGGGGCTACCCGCTCCAAGGTATGAAAGCCAATTGCGCCGAATGCAATCGTGTCTCCCGGGCACACGGCCATCAGGAACTGCCCTTGGTGGTCCACAAATTGTCCGCCCCCGTCCTGGCCTCTGTTCACGACCATCGCAGCCGGGATGAGGTGGCCCGACGCATCCATCACGCGCCCGGTGAGAAATTGCATGGAATCGCAACGAGCGACGGGGGCATTGTTCTGCGCTATGGATTGCCCCAAAAATAGGATCACCAATGCCGTGCAAAAACCCAACCGGCTCAGTTGTAAAAAAGACCACTGCACGACCGCAAGATAGGCGGATGTTCGCGTTAACTTCGAATCATGAGCGAGTCAAGCTTCCACAAAAAAGGCCAAACCAAGCAGGCCAGCGAAGCAGCGCGGGAGGAAGCCCTTCACCGGATCCGCTCGGCCCAGTCCACTCGGCGCACCCCTGCCGACTGGGCCGCTGCCATTCAAAATGGAGACCGCGATGCCTTGGGCCAGGCCATCACCCTGACCGAGAGCAACCGGCTTGAAGACTTGCAGACGCTCACGGCTATTTTGAACGAAATCCAGTCGGTGGAATCGTCCGATTCAATGTCCAATCGCATCGGAATCACCGGTGTGCCGGGCGTGGGAAAGAGCACCTTCATTGAAGCGTTTGGTCAGGTTCTTCTGAACCGGGGGCACCGTGTAGCCGTACTGGCCATCGACCCCTCGAGTGCACGATCTGGAGGCAGCTTGTTGGGCGACAAGACCCGGATGGACGCGTTGTCGAAACAGCCGGCTGCATTTGTGCGGCCGAGCCCTACTGCCACCAACCTAGGGGGCGTTGCGCGTGGAACCTACGAGGCCATCTTGCTCTGCGAAGCGGCGGGGTTTGATCGCATCATCATCGAGACGGTGGGTGTGGGCCAATCCGAAACGGCCGTCCGAGATCTGACAGACGCGTTCCTGCTGCTGATGTTGCCTGGAGGTGGCGACGAATTGCAAGGAATCAAGCGGGGCATCATGGAAATGGCCGACCTCTTGGTCGTCAACAAGGACGACGGCGGCAATCGCCCCCTTGCCCGTGAGACGGCGAGCCAGTACCAACAGGCCCTGCGCTTGTTCCCGCCCAATCCTGGCGGGCATACCGTGCACGTCAAATCAACCAGCGCCTTGGAAAAAACCGGCATCGAAACAGTCATCGATACCGTTGACGAATTGATCGAGTTGTGGTCAAACAACGGATGGTTGGCGTCCCAGCGCCAAGAACAACGGCTCCGCCAATTGGATGGGCACGTACATGCGTTGGCACGCATTGCACGCTGGAATGCTACGCGCTCCGCAGCATCGTCTTGGACGCAACTTCAAGGAGAAGTCGCTGCCAATGAGCGCCACCCGCTTGATGCCGCACAGCATTGGTCCCAGCTCACCTCATCCGAAGCGCGATGATGGAATTGGTCATCCTCGCCTTGTTCATCGGTGGAATCGCGTGGATTCACCAGCGCGCTTTTTGGCATTTATACCAAAAAACCACCGGGCATACCGCCCCGAAAAGAAGCGACAGACAAGCACGAGGCGTATTGGCTCTGACCGGAATTGCTATGTGTGCTGTCATGCTGGGACACGGGTCATGGGCCATCGGCACGTGGGCGGCGAGCCTTGTTGGCATCGCAGTCGTCGTCGTCCCAGAACGGAGAATTCAAGAAGTCCTGCACGCGGAGTCCTCAGAGCACATCCGGCAGCGCTTGGGGTTCCTGAAAGGTCAACTCGACCGGCTGGAAGAACGCGATCGCCTCGACTCTGTTTTGAACCGCGTCCACCACTCTGAGTCAGCATTGGGGAAAATCACCGACCGATTTGAACTGATTCTCGCTACCATCGAAAACCATTTGCTCATGGGTGACCACGCGCACGCTGAACGCATCATCACGGTCTTCGCCCGGCACCTGCGTCAAACGCTTTACGAAGGTTCCATGCCGTTCCTCCCCCTCTCTGCATCCATTGAACACATTCAAACCCACTTCGACCTCATGCACCTGTTGACCGGCAAACGGCTATTGTGCGACATCGACGATGGCATGTTGGATGACATCACTCGGTCTAGGCACACGGCGACGTTTTTGGTCAGTGACTGGGCACAGCGCACCCTGTGGCCATATTTCCAATTGGCAGAACGCAGCCTCGAACCCCTCGGTGATTCACTGCTGGAAATGGACATCATCGGCGATGAACTGGTCGTCAGTTATGCCCCTCCTGATTCTATGTACTTGCCCGAGGGCACCCACGAACTGCGCATTGAAAAGCGATTCAGGTTGCTCGGCGATCCTTCCGCGGCGCAAACGGGAATTACGAATCACGTAGCCGAAGCCCTTTACGCGTAGTCAGGACACTCAAAGCCCGGTTCAACCACGAACCAGGGCCACGGCCTCTGCCAGTGGACACTCGGTTTGCTCTCCGGTCTGCATGTTGCGCACCGTCCACACTCCTTTGGACCGCTCGTCTGCACCAGACATGAAGACAAATTGGACGTTGAGTTCAGAAGCGTGTTTCAGTTGCTTCTTCAATTTGACAACATCGGGGTATAGCACAGTTCGTACCGAAGCCGCTCGCAATTGGCGCATGGCCTCGATGGCGTGCGTCCTTCCCTCCTCGTCCATTTGTACGACCAATACTTGGGGCTG
>CALKYI010000013.1 GCA_938003665.1 uncultured Flavobacteriales bacterium | reverse complement strand
TCTTGGGTGCCTTCGTACGGGCCGAAACAAATGCCGTGCATCTTGGCATTCAAAAACTGTTCGCACTGCGCTTTTAGCTCAGATTGGTTAAGTCCATTGACTTCCTGTCCTGTCAAGGACATGATTTTCTCTTTCCGGTACGACATGCTCCGTATCGATTGACAGTTTTGTTTGTTTTTAGGCCGCGCGTTTCTTGGCCAATTCTGTTTTCAATTGCTCCGCTCGTTCCTCCGTGATGTCATAGTTCTTCATGATGAGAACAGCGCCGATGACCCCAGCGATGGGCAAGAGTGAGTAAAAGGCTCGCATGCCGGTGACAGCTGATTCGGTGACATTAGCTGCGTCAAATCCGACGAACGAAAGGATCGTGCCGCTCAACAATGCAGCAACACCAAACCCGAGCTTGACCATCCACCAATACACGGCGCCAAGTACGCCTTCGCGGCGTTTTCCGGTTCGGAGCTCGTCCAAATCACAGACATCCGCCGTCATGCTCATCATGATGGTGAACAGACTGCCAATCCCAAAGGAGTGGAACGGCAAGGCAAACAAGAACATATACGGTTTGCCCGGTATGAACAGAAACCAAAACAGCACGTAGCCCACAATTGAAATGAACTGCGACACCATGAAGGCTTTTTTCTTTCCGAGCTTCTTCGACATCCACGTCACCACCGGGATGACGAGGAATGTGGTGATCAACGCACCCACTGATCCGTGCATGGCTGGCCAGGTTCCAGCACTGGCTGGATCGCTGTTGAACATGTAGTGTACAATGATCAAAAACGTGAAGGCTGCGATAACATTGAATGAGTTGAATATCAGAAAGGTAGCGCCGGCTATCTGTCGGAATTGTTTAATGCGAAACGCCTCAAACGCTCCGGTAAAAATGTCCTTGATGCTCGTGACCACGCGGCCTGCACTGATGGGAACAAAATCATCCCGATCGAGGGTCGATTTACTCTTGATGAAGATGGCCGGAATCAAGGCAAAAATGGTGCAGGGCACGGCGACCCAGATGGACAAGTCCCTCACCCCTTGCCCCGCTCCCTCCGGGAACCATGCAGGGTCGTAAAGGATCACCCAGAACCAAGGCGCCACCACCCAAGCCCACTGCCCGATGAATTGCGCCACCGCCATGATGTTGGTTCGCTCGTGGAAATCCTCGCTGATCTCATACCCCATCGCTACATAGGGAACACTGAAAATGGTGAGGCCCAAATAGAAAACCAGGGACCAGCTGAGGAAGTAAATGAAATTGTACATCACCCCATCCCCTTTGTACAGCTGCAACATGGCCACGTAAGCGATACCCATCAGGATGGCACCAATGAAAACATACTGCCTGCGCCTGCCCCATTTAGACCGGGTATTGTCCGATATGAAGCCCATGACCGGGTCGGTAATGGCATCGAAAATCCGTGGAAGAAATTGAATGATGCCCCACAAAAGGGCCGCAAACCCCAAATCTTGAACAAGAACGATGATAAAGACCCCCAAGGCAGCGGGGAACATCTGATTCGCCAACATGCCAAAACCAAAGGCAATCTTTTGTCCGAGAGGAACTACTGAGGTTTGCACCGAAGAAGAAGTTGACATGGCTGAACTGATTTTCAGATTTCGTAAAGGGTTAGAACCACCGTTTGAAGCGATTGGGCTTCGAGAACGATGCGAATGTCTTCAGAAAGACCGTCGATGTGCACAGTGCGTGCGGTTTCACTGGG
>CALKYI010000012.1 GCA_938003665.1 uncultured Flavobacteriales bacterium | reverse complement strand
GTGGCATCTGCATTGTAGCCGCTGCAGGCAAGAATGTCTGTACACCCCAGGGAGATTGAATTGTCCGGGCAAATACTGGCTTTGAATGCCACGTCATATGCCGGACTGAATTGCTGGCTGCTGTTCACGGCCTCGCCGCCTGCATAACTTGCCGCGCACGTCGCCATGGCAACGCCGGACAACAATTCAATGACGTACTCGACCCCGGCTTCTACCCCATATCCATCCGCATCCACCGAGGTAAATTCAAACGTCTGATAGGAATAGTAATCACTCCCATATGCAGACGGCGTGCATGTCGTTCCCGTCGAAGTAGCCAATACGATATTAGAAGTATCCAGCGGTGCACCGGCATTCCACGCTTCGCCTTGGTTGGGCGGCATGCGCAAAACAACCTGAGCGTCCACCCCCTCACACACCATCAATTGCAACGATTTCAGATGTCCGGTCTGCACAGGTGTAAAGCTCTGACCGATGAAAAATGACACATTGCAGAGTGCGCCGGTATTGGAAATTTCATCAACCAGGCATCCACCTATGCACTGAGACACATCCACCCCGGTATTTCCGCCAATGCAGCCGCAGCCCGGATCACTCACAGCGCTGCCGCCGCAATCTCCGTTGCAGTCCAGTGTGTAAATGCAGGAATTGTCTGAAGCAGTCGCTGTAGCATCGAAGTTACACGCAGCCGAATCCATGCATCCGGCACACGCGCCTGGCGCAACGCCCGTGGTACCGCCCACGCACACATTGCAAAGGGTATCCATGTACGCTGAACCACCGCACGTGCCATTGCAGTCGAGTGCAGCACAAAGTCCGTTGTCGTGGTTGGCACTTGCGTCATAATTGCAGGCGTTGGAGTCGGTACAACCCAGAACGAGCGAGGCATCAGCACACGCTGTCAGCTGAAAATTTAAGTCCACACCGGCATCACCATTCCCTCCAAAGGCCGTACCCCCGGCATACGAACCCGCTCCAGACAAGGCCAGTCCGGAGGTCAATTCCAAACAATACACCATGCCCGAATCAACAGGCAGGTCCGCAAGACCCATTGAGATGGGCACATAATGGGATGTGCCGTACTGGGAGAGGTTGCAGTAGTTCTGGTTGGTGAATGACGCCGCCACCGCTTGGGTTGTACCGATGACGGTTCCACTGTTCCACTCCTCACCTTCTCCTGCAGCAGTCCGTAAAACCAATTGCGTTGTGAGCGCATCGCACGTTTGCAGCGTAATCGAATCCAGCAGGGCCGTCTGGCTTGCCGTAAACGACTGGCCTAACAGAAAGCCTTGGATTCCAGCTCCTGAGGATGTTCCAATCACCAAAGAATCACATTGCGCTCCGGCAGCTGTAGACCAAGTGATTGCAAAAGCAATACTTAAATATGTGACGACCCTCATCATGGCGAGCACGTGTTTCCGAATGAAGTAAGAAAAAGAAGCAAATCCGATGTGCCCACCACGCCATCCATGTCCAAATCCGGACACGAGAGCATTTCTACGAATTCAAAGAGGCAGGATTGATCGTCAATGACCGCATCCGCATCATAATTCGTTGCTGCGCTGTAGGTGCAACCCATGGAGAGGCAACTGCCGTCATCGTCCGTGGCCTCAGCATTGAAATTGTACGCTGTCGCTTGCGTGCATCCTGAAATTTCATCGGCATCACACACGCCATCTGCATCCTGATCCGCTATGCAATCCCCATCGCAATCAAGCCCTTCTTCTGGGTACACGCACTGCCCATCATCGTGCGCTGCCGAAGCACTGTAGTTGCATGCTGCCTCGTCCATACATCCGCAACTGGGTGCGGTGAATGAAAGTACGATGGACTCCAATTCCGATCCTGCAGCATCTGATTGAGCCACTAAGTGCACCTGGCCGGACAATTCGCCCGACGTCGAAAATTGAGCAATCAACACCCGTGAATCTTCATCGGGATAGCCCAAGTTTGATGCTGCATCGATCGCCCAGCCATCGCTGCCATTGCCGCTCAGATAGATATTCTCACCCAATTCAAACAGCATTTGCCAGACGGGACTACCCGTCGGATACGGAAGGTTCTCAGTAAGAATTGGCAGCCCTGGCTCTACGCCGATGGTGACCCAGCTATCCCATTGCAGCGATGGGGCTGATTCGAGGAGTTCCTGCGAAATGTCGTGCGCAAACACCCCACCAAGTTCTTCCTGATGAAACGCCTCCGTTGATGTGATCAACGTAGCAAGATCACCGGACCCCACAGCCAGTACCCGAGAATTGGCTGATGGCGTTAGAACGTACATGCGGTAGCGGTTCAAGCCCATCTCATCGGTCGCGTCCAATTCGATGTGCAATGAAAATCCGTTGTCCTCTGTAGAGGCAAAGCAGCAAAATTCGCAGGAACCATCATCCTCGGTCGCCTCCATCTGATAGTTGCAGGCGTCGGTGGAGGTGCATCCCATAATTTCAAACCCGTCGCAGA
>CALKYI010000011.1 GCA_938003665.1 uncultured Flavobacteriales bacterium | reverse complement strand
CAAGACCCGAAAAACGAACGCACGTTCTGGGTGAGTGAAGTGCTCTGGAGCGCGCACCAACCCAACCGGCTGTACGTAGGGCTCAATGCCTACCGCTTGGATCATTTTGACTCGTACGTCTTCGTTACTGAAAACGACGGCCGCACGTGGAAGCGCTTGGGCGATCGAACGGAAACGGCCGGTCTGCCTGCCGAGCCGGTGAACGCCCTCATCGAGTCTGCGGATTGGGAAGATTGCCTCTTCGTGGGCACCGATGGCGGATGCTACGCGAGTATGGACCGCGGAGCCACGTGGTCCACCCTCCACCCCGATCTGCCGCGTGTCCCCGTGCACGACCTCGTGATTCAAGAACGTGAGAACGAACTCGTTATCGGCACCCACGGACGCAGCATTTGGGTGGCCGACCTAAATCCGTGGCTCGATCGCGCCGGCGAAGCCATCGCCACCGATTGGACCACAGACGAGGCGGTTGCCTTGGAGTGGAGCGAGCGCTGGGGGCAAAAAGGATGGGCCTGGAGCGAACCGCGCACCGTTGAAGTGGTGTTCGATGCCTTTGCACCTGAACGCACCGAAGGCCAATGGCTCTGGGTCGACAGCGCTGGAACCGAGCAACCTGTTGACGACGCTGGAGTCGTTGAGAAAGGGTGGCAGACGTTGCGCGTCCCCGCTCAGTGGACGACGGATGAAGGCGTCAAATTTCCTGACCTCGGACCGTATCAATTGCGATTCAAAACAGCATCAGGCACAGAGCTCAAGGGACCGGAAGTGACCGTCGAGGAAGCGGATTAACCGCTGGGCCTCATGCACGCAGGTGCTCCGGGATCAAACAGACCGGAATGGGGTTCATTTTGTGTTGGTTGGCCCGGTTGAGGCGAGTGTAAACCGCCATGACCTCGCGCTGGCGCTCCGTCCAAGTTGAAGGATCTGCTTCGGTGTTCGCCATGGCCCATTCGAGTTCTGGGTACGTCGCCCCCAGTTGGTCCTCATCGGTGCGGTCATCGCCCCAAAGGCCGTCTGTCGGTGGTGCATCGAGGATTTCTTGTCCGACGCCCAGCGCCGCTCCTAGGGCGAACACTTCGGTTTTGACCAAATCCGCAATGGGACTCACATCAACGCCACCGTCACCGTATTTGGTGTAAAAGCCCACACCGAAGTCCTCGACTTTGTTGCCCGTGCCGGCGACCAGCGCGCGGCGCTGTGCGGCCAGTGCGTAAAGCGTTGTCATGCGCAGGCGCGCCCTTGAATTGGCCAAGGCCAGCCCACCTGAAGCGTCATCGGCCTCGGGCAATGCCGACACCAGTCCGTCGTACACCCCCGTCAAATCGACCCGAGCGCGGGAGACGTTTTCAAAGCGCTGTTCCAGGGCTTGCATGTGCGCCTGGGCTCGGGACACCTGGGTCGGGTGTTGGTGGATTGGCATTTCGACGACGCAGGTCGGCAAACCCGTTTCAGCACACAAGGTGGAAGTGACGGCGGAGTCAATCCCACCACTCACGCCCACTACCCATCCGTCCATGTTGGCGGTGTGTGCATAGTCCTGCAGCCAGGAAACGATGTGTTGCGCCAGTGCGTTCATACCTATCAAAACATCACACCGACGCAAAGTTCAATTTGCCCGGTTTTGCCCTTCATTTCACCGTCGACCGGGAGCTCAACGCCCGCTTCGTCGTCAAATTCAAAGATGACCTCATCGCCCGTTCGGGTTTGGTACACGGGGAAGGCTTGGTACTGGTTGCGCAAGGCCATGTTGTAGCGCAGCCCAACGGCCAGTGCCGTCGTGCCCGTGAAGCGCCGCTCAAAACCAAGCCCAATGATCATGCTCGGGCGAAACAACAACGTCTGATCGACCAACGAAACCAAGGCCGGATCGGTTGCCCCCGCATTGACGAAGGACCAAGCGCCGAGCGAATCTGCTGCGGCAAAAGGCGTGGCCGTTCGCGTGCCTTCGGAGCGGACATTGAGCCCCAGTCCCATTCCGAACTGCCCGTAGTACGTGCTGTATCCTATTTCCTTGGTCCGCATTTTGAACGTCAACGGAATCTCCACGTATTGCTGCTTGTGATCAAGCTCTACCCGGTTGATCACCTCCCCATCCGCAGTAGCGGTGCTTTCGAAATAGGCGATGCGTCCCCCGTTGTAGAAGATGTTCACCCCGGTGCCGATGGCATACGTATCGGTGAACAAGGCGTCGAAGATGAATCCGTAGCCGAAGTGGGCCTGGCTGCCCGCGCCGACGTGTGACAACTCACGTGCGTCTGAGAAGGAGACGTTTGGGGACACCGTCAAACCGAGGTGGTATCCCTGGGCCTGGACCGCTGTGCAAGCGGCGAAAAAACAGGCGGCCACAACGAGGAAATGCTTCATGAAATGGGGATTGCGCGGGGAGTGTTTCATCTTTGCAACGATTCAAAACTAATTC
>CALKYI010000010.1 GCA_938003665.1 uncultured Flavobacteriales bacterium | reverse complement strand
CGCGTACTTGGATGGCCTTCTGTACGCAGACTACCTGACGTATTGGGATTACATCAACCTCGATACGCTGTTGAGCTTGCAGCACCCCATCACGCCGTTTCCCGATGAGTCCATCTTCATCGTCTACCACCAGATTACCGAGCTGTATTTCAAACTCGCCTTGCATGAATTGGAGCAAGTTAATACGGCCGCCCCTGCGGATGCCGCTGCGATTTTGAAGCGCGTAAACCGGGTCAATCGCTATTTCGAAGCGCTCACGCACAGCTTCGAAATCATGGTCGACGGCATGGACCAGGACCAGTTTTTGAAGTTCCGAATGTCCTTGTTGCCTGCAAGTGGATTCCAGAGCGCGCAGTACCGCAAAATCGAAATCCGCTCCACAACGTTCAATCGGCTCTTGAACGAAGACCACCGGGATCCGAATGAAGACTACCAGCCCGGCGACATTGAAGGCTTGTACCCCCACATTTATTGGAAGGCCGGGGCCGTTGAGCTTGCCTCTGGCAAAAAGACCCTAACGCTTCGTCAATTCGAAGTGAAATACGATCGCGACCTGTTGGAGCTCGCGGAAAACACTTTCGAAGTCAACCTCCGCTCCTTGTGGCAGGCGCTCCCTGCAGCGGAACAAACAGACGAATTGAAGCAGGCCCTGCGTTGGTTGGATGTAAACGTCAACATCAATTGGCCCCTCAGTCACTACAAAAGCGCCGTGCGCTACCTCCAGCGCAACCCCGAAGACATCGCCGCTACCGGCGGTACGAACTGGCAGAAATACCTGCCGCCTCGCTTCCAAAAGCGCATCTTCTATCCGGAATTGTGGGGTGCCGACGAATTGAACGAATGGGGAAAGGGATGGGTCGAAAAAGAAGTGTTCGGTCGCGATTGATGCAACGTTGGTTCCCCCTCATCATCCTGTGCTGCGGCCTTGTCGCCTGCGGCGATTCAGGCGATGGCTCCGTGTTCGTTGAGCCCGAAGCAACCCCGCACGTCCCCGTTGAGCGATTTGGTGTGGTCTGGGAAGGCCTGGAGGTGGATTCCGGCACGGTACAGCCCGGCCATTCGCTGTCCCACATCCTCGGCCCCGCAGGCGTTTCAGCGGGAGCAATCACCAACCTCGCCAACGAAACCAAATCCACCTACGACGTCCGCAACATCCGCGCCCAGCAACCCTATTGGATCGCCTTTGACGAAGACAGCGTGCAACCCGCTCGGTACTTCGTTTACCAGCGCAACGCCACCCAATACGCCCGGTTCGACCTGCGGCCACCGTACGGTGTTGCCTTGGAATCCTACCCGACCGACACCCTCATTGAGCGCGCACAAGGCGTCATTGAGTCCAGCCTGTACGTCGACCTCGAGCGCGTCGGCGCACCATCCAACCTCGCCTTGTCCATGGCCGCGGTCTACGCTTGGACCGTGGACTTTTCGCGGCTGCAAGAAGGGGATGCATTCGATGTGCTGTTCGAGCGCGTGTACGTCAACGACCAACCCGTTGGAATGCCACGCGTCATCGTGTGCCACTTCGAACACCGCAACAGGCTGCTGCCGGCGTACCGGTTTGACCAAGGCGCAGGTGATGACTACTTCGACGAGGACGGCAACAGCCTGCGCAAAGCCTTCCTCAAGGCGCCGGTGGAGTTCAGCCGCATCAGCAGCCGGTACAACCTCAAGCGTTTTCACCCCATCCTCAACCGCACCAAAGCGCATTACGGCACGGACTACGCCGCTCCCACCGGCACCCCCATTTTGGCTGTCGGAGATGGCGTGGTGACCAAATCCAGCTACACGAAAGGCAACGGCAAATACGTGAAGATCCGCCACAACGCCACCTACGAAACCCAGTACCTCCACATGTCCAAGCGCGCCGTCACGGTGGGCGAACGCGTGCGCCAAGGTCAGGTCATCGGTTACGTTGGATCAACGGGGCTGGCCACCGGACCCCACGTCTGCTTTCGCTTTTGGAAAAACGGGAAGCAGGTCGACCATTTAAAGGAGGATTTCCCGCCTTCCGAACCCATCGAGGACGGTCAGATGGATGCCTTTCAGGCTGCGGTCACCGAGTGGCGCGCACGCATCCAAGACCGGGAATTTGCCATCCGCTGAACGGCCCGTGCAACCCTCTTCACTTCAGGAGCGTCTTAGATACGGTTAGGTTAACCCGTGGCGCCCTTATCCCCTATTGTGAAACCTGCAAGATCTCGCAAATTTGAAAGGGAAGGGCGCCATGTTTTTTGGGCCTAGGCTTGGGCTTGAAATGCAACCCCGTAGTGCTTCATTTGCTGCACCATGGACCGCAAGCCATTGGCCCGTGTGGGGCTCAAATGAGCGTCCAGCCCGATTTTTTCGATGAACCAGAGGTCCGCTTGGGCTATCGCCGCAGGTGGCAACCCGTTCATCACGCGAACCATCAACGCGGCCAATCCCTTGGTGATGATCGCATCGCTATCCGCTCGAAACTGCACATTGCCCTCCCCGTCCTTAGCAGCTAAAAGCCAAACGCGGGACTGACACCCGCGGATCAAGTGTTCATCCAACTTTTCCTCGTCCGCAATCGGGTCCATCTCTTTGCCCAGGTCGATGATGTGCTCGTACCGTTCCATCCAGTCTTCGAAGAATTCGAATTCTTCGGCGATGTCTTGTTGGCGCTGTTGAAGAAGGTCGCTAATGGTGCGGTGCGGTGGGGAAGGTTAATCGCGCAGCATGCGCACGGCTCGGACCGTTCCGGCCACAAAGGTATCCACTTCTTGCAAGGTGTTGTACGCCCCAAACGAAGCACGCACCGTACCCGGGATGTCGAAACGTTCCATGAGCGGCTGGGTGCAGTGGTGGCCCGTGCGCACGGCGACGCCTTGGGAGTCCAACAAGGTGCCAATGTCGTAGGGGTGCGTTCCGTCTACCACGAAACTCACCACTCCGGCA
>CALKYI010000009.1 GCA_938003665.1 uncultured Flavobacteriales bacterium | reverse complement strand
CGCGGTTCATGACCTCGATGCCGCTGAAAATTTGCTCGTCGCTGATGTTTTCCGGGCCGTTGTAATGGATCACGTGGAACACGACTGGAATGACGATAAGCTCGTCTCGATTGATCGATTCAAACGCGGCTGTCTCGTCCTCTAGGCGCTGTTCGGCCTCCTCAGCAGCTTCTCGCGCACCGGGATGGGCATTGAAAAAGGCCTCTTCCATCATCCATTGACCGCAGTAGCGAATCTCCGAAGTAGAAGGCGCATCTTGGGCTTGCAATAAGCCAGTGAACATGAGAAGGACCCCTAGAATGGGGAGAACATAGTGGTTTCGGTACGGCATGGTTTCAAACTTGCAGGTGCAAAATACCACATTTTAAAGGGTTGTCAGGAAAGAGAGGCGGCAAGGTTGGGACTGCATGCCCATGCGTGTACTTTTAGCGCATGAAAATTATGCCCACAGTAGCCGCAATGGCATTTGGTTTCCTTCTCGTTGCTTGCGGAGGGGGAGAATCGAACACTGCAGAAGCAGGTGGACGCCCCCAAGTCCAGGAAATTTCCATCCTCCAACTCGACTCGCTGCAGAAAGCGCTGCCCAATGCCATCTTACTCGATGTTCGTTCCGATGAGGAGTGGGCGGCCGGTCACCTAGAGGGAGCCGCGTACATCTCCTTTGATTGGGATCACCGATTGGAGCCACTGAAAGCCTTACCGTCAGACCGGCCAGTGCTTGTTTACTGCGAAGCAGGCGGGCGCAGCGGTGTCATCACAGAGGAATTGCGCATCATTGGCCATCCGTACATCATCGATCTTATCGGAGGCATGGAGTCGTGGATGGAAAACGAGCGGCCCGTTGCATTCGGGGAGCCCGTTGCTTTGCCTTAACGGGGAACGGCAGGTTCAAGCCTGAATCCCACATCCGACATGCCCGGAAGCGGGTCCATCCGCATGCCGTGCCGAATGCCAATTGCATAATCACCTGCAATTGGAAACCCGGTGTTGCGCCGAAACCCAATCCGGTGATCCACCATGTTGCCAAATCCTGTGCCCAGCCATCGGCCGCGTTCATCGGCTAGGTCACAGGCCAAAGTATCCTTCAACGTGCGTCCGTTCGGGAAGGTAAAATCCACAAAGAGGTAGATGTTACTGAACGGATACCGCTGGTCGTGCCGGAGGTAAATGAAGAAATCATACTTCGCTAAGGTGTCGGTGAC
>CALKYI010000008.1 GCA_938003665.1 uncultured Flavobacteriales bacterium | reverse complement strand
GAAGCCATGCTCAATTTTGGATTGGACAAGAACACCAACGCCAATGCCGGCCAGCTGCATTACCAATTGGGGCTGGGTGGGGCCTGGTTGAATTCCGACATCGAAGGCACGGTCATGATCCGTCCAATCATGCGCGCGGATTTGCAAGATAGCTGGGTAGGCGTGGCCAATGCCGAGGCTCTGCACTCCCTCCGGGTGTACCCCAACCCCGCTTTGCAGGGCTATGTGCAAGTGGAAGTGAATGCGGCGAGCGCTTGGCGGTTGTTTGACGGGTACGGCCGGCAAGTGGATGCTGGTCAGTGGGTGGGAGCCGGAACCCACCGGCTCGACGTCTCGGGTCTGACGTCTGGAACGTACATCCTGACGACGGCAGAGGGGCAATTTGCGCGGTTTATGATCGATTGATGGCAACGGAAATTCACGAAGAAAACGATGGCGCGGAAGAGCTGTTTGAGCACCACCGGTTGGTGGCCGATGCCGGACAGCAGCCGTTGCGCGTCGACAAATTCGTGACGAACTTGATTTCCAAGATGTCCCGTTCTCGGCTTCAAGCTTCCGCCAAGGCCGGCTACGTCCGGGTCAACGGGGAGTCAGTCAAACCGAATTTCAAAGTCAAATCCGGCGACGTGGTGACCATCGAGTTCCCCAACCCGGTGCGCACCTTCGAGCTCGTTCCCGAAGCCATGGAGCTCGATATTTTGTTCGAAGACGAGCACGTGTTGGTCCTCAACAAACCCGCCGGGCTGGTGGTGCACCCGGGCAATGGTAATTACACGGGTACCTTGGTTCACGGCGTTGCCCATCACTTGTTGCAGCAAAAGCTGGAGTTGCCACCCGATACTTCCTCACCGGATTTTGCGACCGACGAAGCGGCCATCCCGCGGCCGGGATTGGTGCACCGCCTTGATAAGGACACCACGGGCGTGATGGTCTTGGGCAAGACAGAGGAGGCGATGACGGCGTTGAGCATGCAGTTTTTTGAGCGCACGGTGGAGCGTCGCTACACGGCGCTGGTATGGGGTGATTTGGAGACAGACGGCACCATCGAAGGGCACATTGGCCGCAACCGCCGCAACCGCAAGATTCAAGCTGTGTTCCCGGACGGAGAAGAAGGCAAGCATGCCGTAACGCATTACAGCGTGCTGGAGCGATTGGGCCCGGTCACATTGACGGAGTGCAAGCTCGAGACCGGCCGCACCCACCAAATCCGTGTGCACATGGAGCACACCGGGCACCCGTTATTCGGGGATGCATCTTACGGAGGAAACCGCGCTGTAAAGGGTGTGCGTGGAGGGAAGTACCAAGCTTTCCTGAACAATTGCTTTGAACGCCTGCCCCGTCAAGCGTTGCATGCGCGCAGCCTCGGATTCACCCACCCGGAGACAGGGGAATGGTTGGAATTTGATACGCCGCTGCCTGAGGACATGCAAGACGTATTGTCGAAGTGGAAAGCGTACTTGGGCGGCCTGTCGGCCTAGCTGGTTAACGGCGACGCGAAATGTGGTCGAGGGCGCGTTCAAATGAAGTGCGCGTGTCGATGATGCGTGCCAAGGTCACCTGGACGGTTCCGTAGCTGTCGTTCGTGTCGGGGTTGCCGCGGTAGGTTCCACCTTCGTTGTACTGGTGGTTGTGTACGTTGCCCGATGCTGGATTGTCGATGGCTGCGATTGTGGCTTCATTGGCTTGCGAGCTGATGGCCTCCGCCAGCGGGGAGAGGTAATCGGGGTTCGCGTACATGCCGGAGATGTCGTCCAAGTAGTCGGTAAACGTGGATCTCCACGACCCTTCAAATCCCAAGACCCAGCCGTAGCCCAGTCCGAATTCGATGCCCAGTCCCATGGGAATGGCCGCAATCAGTGAAGCATATTCTTCAACCTGACCCTCGGTGCGGAGGGGGCGAAGGTCGTACCACCGATCCTCCCACTCGTTGTTGGGATCATAGGTGATCTGAGCTTGGGGGTTGTGCAAAACACCGTATGCTCCGGTGAAGACGAAGCCTTTGATGAAGAGCTTGCCGGGTTTCGAGAAGTTGCGGTTGTTGCTGCGGTCGGCAATGTGGAAGACCGTGAAGTCCGTCCGGAATCCGAATTCGACCATGCGGTTTCGGAAATTCAGATTGCGGGCTTGACGCGCCGGATCTTCTGCGTTGTGGTCTGCTTGGCGAATGTGAACATAATTGACCTCACCTGAAATGCGCACGCGATCGTTCGCTGCATAGCGCAGAAAGCCACCCACCGTCGGTGACGTAGTGATGATGTCGGCGTCGAGCAGTGAGGCACGTGGCTCGAACTTGCCACCGATTTCACCGAGGTAGTTGGACCCGCCCAGCACAAAGCCGGCGGACAGAGGGGTGTGCTGTGAGAGGCCAATGTTGGCACTCAGGAGCAAAACAACGATGGGGAGAATACGCTTCACAAACTGCATACGACGAAAATCCTGCACAGGTTGCGAATCCGGAAGCATAAAAGGGATGCTTCGCACCCACTTTTAAACAGGGGTTATCAACAATTCAATGCCTTCAGAGACTGGAATTGTTGATTTTTTCAAGGCGTTCACTGGCCTCGGTCCACTTTTCAAATGCGTCGTTCAATGCTTGCTGAACGGCTTCGTACTGGTACGCGAGCTCCGTCAGTTTCTGCCGATCGTTGGGGTCGATTTCAGCCATGGCGGCGTCCATATCTTTCAGCGCCTGTTCTTTCTCTTGAACGCGTGATTCGTACTTATTGACCTGGTTTTTCAGCTTGCGCTCATCCCGTTCGCGCTGTTTGCGTTCTTGGTAAGTTTCCTTCTGTTCAGAGGGCTGCTCTTTGGGTTTGGAAGCAGTTGTCTTCGCGACTGTTTCGCCCTTTTTCGACTCATAAGCGCGGATACTTGTGGCGTGCTTTTCGTGCAAAAATTGCTTGATGTCGCCGATGTATTGCTTCAAGCCGTTGGGTGTGACTTCATACACGAGTTCCGTCAGTCCAGAGAGGAAATCCCGGTCGTGTGAGACGACGATCAACGTTCCGTCAAAGGCTTGCAAGGCGCCTTTGAGTACCTCTTTAGCTTTGATGTCGAGGTGGTTGGTCGGTTCGTCAAGGATGAGGAGGTTGTAGGGGTGGAGCAACAATTTGCACAACGCGAGTCGTGCTTTCTCTCCTCCTGAGAGGACCTTGACCTTTTTGTCGACGTCTTCGCCAGAGAACAAGAACGAACCCAGGATGGAGCGCAGTCGCTTTCGGATTTCGCCCACAGCCACTTCGTCGAGGGTCTCGAATACCGTCAGTTCGCCGTCCAGTTCTTCGGCCTGGTTTTGAGCGTAGTAGCCTATGTCCACATTGTGTCCGATGGTCAATTCGCCGCCGCTGCTTTCCAATCCCATGAAGATTCGGGTGAGCGTCGTTTTTCCTGCGCCGTTCTTTCCGACGAGAGCCACTTTCTGCTGACGGGGCAGGATGAAGTCGAGCTCTTTGAAGACGTGGAGTTCATCGAACGACTTGCTCAAATCTTTCGCTTCGATGCTCACCTTTCCGGAGCGTGGGGCCGGGGGAAAGCGGAATCGGATCTCCGCTTTGTCGGCAGCATCCACTTCGATGCGGTCGAGTTTTTCCAGTTTTTTGATCAAGGACTGGGCGAATGCGGCTTTGTTCTTCTTCGCGCGAAACTTGTTGATGAGCACCTCGGTGTCCTCGATGTATTTCTGCTGGTTCTTGTAGGCCTGTTCCTGACGTGTGCGCTCATCTTCTCGCCAGACTTGGTACTTGGTGTAGCTGGCTTTGTGATCGAAGAGCTTGATGGGTGTCACTTCGATGGTACGCGTGGTCAAGTTGTCCAAAAACGCGCGGTCGTGCGAAATCAAGAGGATCGCGCTTGAGCTTTGCAGCAGAAATTGCTCCAGCCACTCGATGCTTTCGAGGTCCAAGTGGTTGGTCGGCTCATCGAGCAAGAGCAAATCGGGACTGCGGAGCAAGAGCTTGGCCAACTCGACGCGCATTTTCCACCCCCCCGAAAATTCACTCATGGTGCGGGTCATGTCTTTCGCAAGAAAGCCAAGGCCTTGCAGAATCCGCTGTACCTGTTCTTCCTGTGAAGCCCCGCCGAGCAAATCGATGCGCTCGTTGGCCGCGGTCAGTTCTTCGATGATGCGGCTGTATTCCAGGCTTTCGTAATCGGTTCGGTTCGTCAGCTCGTTCGACAGCTCCTCTACTCGCTCCTCAAGCCGTTGCGTTTCGGCAAAGGCGCTCATCGCCTCCTCCAAGATGGTCGCCTCTTCGTTGTGCTCCATCTCTTGCGGCAGGTAGCCGACTTGCGCTTCTTTGGGCAATCCAACCGATCCTTCGGAAGGCCGTTGGATGCCTGCGATGATTTTGAGGAGGGTGGATTTGCCGGCGCCGTTTCGGCCGACCAGTCCCACACGCTCCCGTTGGCCGATGAACAAATCGATGTGTTCGAACAGCGTTCTCTGTCCAAAATGCACGGTGATGTTCGTGAGGCTCAACATGGGCTGCAAAGGTCGGTTAGGGAAGGGCCAAAAAAAAGCCGGCTCCATGGAACCGGCTTTCTTGATGTTGAGTAAGTATCAGTAGTGCCAGAGGTCGTGCTCCAACAGGAAGAGCTCTTCCTTGATGCGCTCCGACTCGGCCAACGCGTCCAATCCTTTTGCATACGCAGAGATGGGTCGGTCGTAGACGTTGCTCTCTTTGATGATGAAGGAGCTGAAGAAGCGCTTCTGGAACAGGTCTTCGTACGTACGGCGCTGGGCGTCGTTCATGGGGTTAAACGCATCGGCGTTGGCCAATACGTAGCGGCATTCTGGGTAGTACAACCAGAACAGCGTTTTGAAGCCCTTTGAAATACCGTCCTCGTCGAACTCCTCGATGCGGGGCGCGATGCCAATGATGCGAACGTAGCGTTCACCGCGTTGGCGGTCCCAGATCCAGTCCTCTTTGATCAAGTATCGGGTAATGGCCGAAGATTCGAGTGTAACCGTACCGATGCTGTCCGGCAAGCGTTCGTTTGTAGCTAAGTCGTATTTCTCAAATCGAACGGTTGGGTTCAACAAGGAATCCACTTGGTTCGGAGAGAGGGGGTACCGGAATTCATCGTCATCCCCTGCAGGGCCCGTCCCATAGGCAACCAGAGAACCTTCAACCAACAACGCCGTGCGCAGCACGTCGAAGAGGTTTTTGCGGTCAGCGATGGGCTTGACAGGGTAGTAGTAGGGGTGATTGATTTTCTCACGCAAGTCCATCTCTTGCCAAATGCGCTGGGTGTACATCACATCGGCTTCACGCAATGCTGGGTAGGGTACAACGCGCTTGGTGATGTTCGACTCTTTGACGTAAGCACCGTCGAGTACGTTGGATACTTGAGCGGTTGCAGGCATCGTCAAGGCGAGGCTCACAAAACAGAGGACAAGGGGTGTTATGAACTTACTCATGGGATGAGGTTGTTAGTTGACTTTTAGCTTCATGGCTGCGACCTGGCGTTCAGTGCCGTCAGGCATGCCCACAATGATGTCTTCAAAGTAGACGACGTTGCCACGGGATACGCGGTTGAAGAGTTGCTTCATGTCCGCGGTGAGTCGGTTGCTGTTGGACTTCTTCTCAACCAAGGTTCCATCTCGGCTGACGGAAACGCTGAAGCTTTTCACGACAACACGAACGTCAAAATCGAAGTTGACCATCTGCGCACCGATGCCGTCCGCACCCACCAGGGCTTGTTTGGAAATGGTGCGATCGCTTGGCGTCTTTCCGACGAAGAAGGGAACCGGATCCGGAATTCGCTTGACGCGGAATTCACGTGCAGGCAGGGTTTTCTTGCTTCCGTCGGGCAATTCAGCAGAAACCGTGATGTTGGCCTTCTTATCGGTGCCCGGGGTGATGGTGAAGGTGCCGTCGGACTCCTTCTTCAACCGGTGGTTACCGGAGATGCGAACATCAATCTTGTCACCAGGAACACCCGGTACGGAGACCTCAACAGGGTTGGGGAGTCCGCGGTAGAAGACGTTCATCTTGGTCGGGGACACCACCAAGGCCGGTTCAGCGACCGTGAATTTCGGCGTGTAGTACGGGAAATCTTGAATGTTTCCATCCGGGCCCTGGAAGCGAATCAAACCCTTGTAGTTCGATTCTCCAAGGGACATGCCGCGCGTGGAGATGCGGAGCTTTCCGAGTCCGTCCGTGCCAATGGGCAACGCGTCGATGTTCTCGTATTCCAAAAGCGAGGAATCGCGTTCGTTCCACTTTTTGGAATCCACGTAAATGTCCGGGGGGTTAGTCCCGTCAAACGCCGCTAGCAGTACGTCTGCACGGAACGAATCGCCACGCAGAATATAATTGCTTTCCGGAACAACAAGTGGCATCAAGTTGGTGAACTTGTAGGATTTGGCGTCCACAGAGCCCAACAACCAAGAGAGAATGTCGTCTTGAATGTCCTGAATGTCCAGCGTCATTTTGGTCATCAGCGGCATGACTGCTGCCAAGGGGACGTGGTAGAAGTTGGCATGTTCCCAGCTCACTTCTTCACCTTCCTGAATCTCAGTTGGGAAGGCGAACGTCTCGTCAATCTGGTCCTTCAAGTACTGAGGAAGATCGCGACGCGTGCCTTGGTTGTCCACGACGCTCGTGTTTTTCAACTGGCTGCTGAAGGCTTCAAGTTTTTGTTTCAACTCGACTGCGGTCCATGGACCATCGAGCGGTTCTTTAGGCTCGGCCATGCCCACGAAAGTGGTGAGGTTCTGGTATTCGTCTTTGATCGGAATCAAAGCCAAATTCAAAACCGTGTCCATTCCATTCTCGTCTTTGCCAATGTAATTGCCAACGGCAAGCTCACCAGCTTCATCGTAGACGCCAGATGAAGCGGCCATGATGCGCGCCTTCATTTCGGTGATGTATGAGATCAACTCGGATGAAGAGGCATTGACTTGTTGGGCCTTATCGTAGAAGGGCTTGACCTTCTCTTGGTTCTGAAGGTACTTGGTC
>CALKYI010000007.1 GCA_938003665.1 uncultured Flavobacteriales bacterium | reverse complement strand
TCCAAATCATGATGGAGAACATCCACTCCGAAACCTACTCGTTGTTGATCGACACGTACATCAAGGACGACGCCGAAAAGGACAAGCTCTTCAACGCCATCGAGACGATGGATTGCGTGAAGAAAAAAGCGGAATGGGCTTTGAATTGGATCGAAAACGGCTCCTTCGCCGAGCGCATTGTGGCGTTCGCTGCAGTCGAAGGCATCTTCTTCAGTGGTAGCTTCTGCTCCATCTTCTGGTTGAAGAAGCGCGGCCTCATGCCGGGCTTGAGCTTCTCGAACGAATTGATTTCACGCGATGAAGGCATGCACTGCGACTTCGCCTGCCTGCTCTACAACGACCACATCGTGAACAAGCTTCCTGTCAAGACCCTGCGCAAGATCATCATCGACGCGGTGGAGATTGAGAAGGAATTCATTTGCGAGTCGTTGCCCGTTCGCTTGATTGGTATGAACGCCGACTTGATGTCCCAGTACATCGAATTCGTTGCCGACCGCTTGTTGGTGGAACTCGGCACCGAAAAAGAGTTCAACGTGACCAACCCATTTGACTTCATGGACATGATTTCCCTTCAAGGGAAGACCAACTTCTTCGAGAAGCGCGTCGGTGAATATCAAAAAGCCGGGGTGTTGACAAAATCCGATGAAGGCGCAAAATCCTTCAGCCTGGATGCCGACTTTTAAACGTCGAGTCTTACCAACGGATCACTTCATCACCAACCACCACTTCATTTTTACCCACAAACAACCACTCGCACCATGCAAGTAGTCAAGCGCGACGGCCGCACAGAACCGGTACAATTCGATAAAATCACCGCACGGATCAAAAAGCTCTGTTACGAGTTGCACGAATCCGTGGATCCGACCAAGGTGGCCATGCGCGTCATTGAAGGGGTATACGATGGGGTGACGACGACCGAATTGGACAACCTCGCTGCGGAAGTGGCAGCGACCAACGCCGTCACGCACCCAGATTACGCCAGCTTGGCGAGCCGCATTGCGGTTTCCAACCTCCACAAGGCGACCAAGAAGTCGTTCGCGGAGACGATGGAAGACCTCTACACGTATGTCGATCCCATCACGGGTGAGAACGCCTCCCTCGTGGCAAACGACGTGATCGAGATCATCCGAGACAACGCGGAATTCCTCGATTCCCAAATCATCTACGACCGGGACTTCAACTACGATTACTTCGGATTCAAAACCCTGGAGCGCAGCTACCTGCTCAAGATCAACAACGAGATCGTCGAGCGTCCTCAGCACATGTTGATGCGCGTGGCTGTCGGTATTCACAAAGACGACCTCGACGCGGTGGTGGAGACGTACAACGGACTCAGCGAAGGCTGGTTCACCCACGCAACGCCCACCTTGTTCAACTCCGGAACGCCGAAGCCCCAGATGTCCAGTTGCTTCCTTTTGACAACTCAAGAAGACAGCATCAGCGGCATCTACGACACGCTCAAGCAGTGCGCGAAGATTTCACAGAACGCAGGCGGCATCGGCCTTTCCATTCACGACATCCGCGCCACAGGCTCGTACATCAAAGGAACCAACGGCACGTCCAACGGCATTGTTCCGATGTTGCGTGTGTTCAACGACACCGCCCGCTACGTTGACCAAGGCGGTGGAAAGCGAAAGGGTTCGTTCGCTATTTACATCGAGCCATGGCACGCCGACATCCACGACTTCCTCGACTTGAAGAAGAACCACGGTAAGGAAGAGCAGCGCGCACGCGATTTGTTCTACGCCCTGTGGATTCCTGACTTGTTCATGAAGCGCGTGGAGGAGAACGGGGAATGGACCTTGATGTGTCCCAACGAATGCCCTGGGTTGGCTGACAACCACGGCGCCGCATTCGAGAAGCTCTACACGAAGTACGAAGCAGAAGGCAAAGGCCGCAAGACCATCAAGGCGCAAGATCTGTGGTTCAAAAT
>CALKYI010000006.1 GCA_938003665.1 uncultured Flavobacteriales bacterium | reverse complement strand
GCGTGTTCGTACGCGTGGCACACCGGAATCGCATCGAATCCGCTCAAGACGTCGGCCTTCATCATGGCGAGTTGGGTGACGCCGTTGACGCGGCATGCGTAGCGCAGCTGAACCAGGTCGAGCCAACCGCAGCGGCGGGGACGTCCAGTGGTCGCGCCGTATTCGCCGCCCGCTTCACGCAAAGCCTCGCCGGTCTCGTCGAGCAATTCAGTGGGGAAAGGGCCACTGCCCACGCGGGTGCAGTACGCCTTAAAAATCCCGATCACTTCACCGATGCGGCCGGGTCCTACGCCCAACCCATTGCACGCGCCTGCGGCGATGGTGTTCGATGAGGTGACGAAGGGGTAGGTGCCGAAGTCGATGTCCAACATCGTTCCCTGGGCGCCTTCCGCCAACACGCGCTTGCCGGCGTCGAGGGCTTCGTTGAGGAAGTGCTCGGTGTCGATGAGTTGGAGTTGGCCCAATTCTTTCGCGGCGGCGAGCCATTCCGCTTCCACGCTTTCGAGGTCGTATTCGAAGTCGGGGTACTGGGCGAGGAGGCCGAGGTGCTTGGTGCGCAGCGCTTGGTAACGTTGCTCAAACTTGCCGCTGGTGAGGTCACCGACACGGAGGCCGTTGCGGCCGGTTTTATCCATGTAGGTCGGTACGATGCCCTTAAGGGTCGAGCCGATTTTGGCCTTGCCTTTCGCTTGTTCCGACGCCGCGTCGAGCAGGCGGTGGGTGGGGGCGATGAGGTGGGCGCGGCGGCTGATGTACAGGTTCGGGCGCGGGTCGACACCTGCTTCGAGGAGCTGGGTGATTTCGCGCTTGAAGATGACCGGATCGATGACCACGCAGTTGCCCACAAAGTGTTGGGTGCGTTAGCGGAACATCACGCTGGGGTTGTTGTGGAGAACTTTCTTTTTGCAATCAAGTATGAGCATCTGCGAGGCGTTGGGGCCGCCTTGGAAGCGCGCGATGATGTCGTACTGCGGGGTGAGGACATCGACAATTTTGCCTTTCCCTTCGTCGCCCCATTGGAGGCCCAAAAGCACATCAACCTTCATGTGAACCGGTCTTTTTCAAAGGTGCAAATTTGCGCAATCCTGCGGGGCTTTCCTACCCATTGTGACGGGATGTGGAAAAAGCCCTTCTATCGGTCACTGCTGCGGCTTCTTCCGCGCGTAG
>CALKYI010000005.1 GCA_938003665.1 uncultured Flavobacteriales bacterium | reverse complement strand
CCACCCAGGGAATCACCCCATCCCCTTCCAGCACATACCCCTCGTCATAGCACATGATGACCATGCGTCCATCCTGGGCCAACTGAACATGGGTGTGGAAATTGAAATCGAACCCCTGCCTACGCAGCCAATACGCTCTGTCTTCAGGACCCAATTTCTCGAACGGATTCTTCCGCAATGCACTGAGCAAGGTGCGGTTCTTTTGAAGCACTTGATAGACACTCCATTCAACGATGTTATTTTATCTTTAACATGCTGCCAAGAAAAAAACGGACTAACCCACAAGCAATGAGTTATTTACAGATGACAAGCCAAAATTGACATCCGTTAAGCGACCAACCTGCCCATCCATTCTTTGAACAGGCGCGTAAGCTTCGGCTCAGCAGCCTTTGCCACTTCCACCACTTCATCCAAATCAAACGGAGCCAAGTTTTCAGGATTGCATTCATCCGTGATGACGCTGACCGCCGCACACGGAAGCCCCATGTGAACGGCGGCAATTACCTCAGGGACAGTGGACATGCCTACGGCGTCAGCACCAATGGTGCGCAAGTAACGGTATTCAGCTCGGGTCTCTAACTGCGGGCCCGGCACCCCAGCATAAACGCCCGTGTACAGGGGAATATCCATTTCGCGCGATACGTCAAACAAGGAGGCGCTCAACTCGGAACTGTAGGGCTGGCACATGTCTGGGAATCGTGTCCCCAAGGCATTGAGGTTGGGACCACGCAATGGAGAATCAGGAAATAGGTTGATGTGGTCCTCGAGGCACATGAGTGAACCCTTCGCCATGTTGGGGTTCAAACTGCCGGCAGCATTGGAAATCAAGAGGGCCTTTGCGCCTAGCATTTTGGAAATCCGCACGGGCTTTACCACTTGCTCCATCGTATACCCTTCATAGTAGTGAAACCTTCCCTGCCAGGCCACAACCCGCTTTCCCGCTAGCACACCGTAAATGAGCTTTCCGAAATGAAACTCAACCGTGGCCACTGGAATGTGCGGAATTTGACTGTAGTTCCATTCGTGCTCTGCGTCTATTTCATTGACCAAGCCTCCGAGCCCCGTACCAAGAACAATGGCCACGTCAACATCTCCCACTCCCCGCGCTTGCAAATACTCCACAGACGCCTGCAGTTCTTCTTGAATATCCATGCAGGAAAAGTACGAACTTCGTCACATGGAAACAGCGAAAAATACGGTTGGCGTCATCGGCGCCGGAGCCATGGGTTCAGGCATTGCACAATTGGCTGCACAAGCCGGGCATCCCGTCGTATTGGTGGATCAGTCAGCAGATGCGCTTGACAGAAGCGCAGCCCAGCTGACCAAAGTCGCAGACCGATTGATTGAAAAGGGCAAATGGACCCCAGAATTCAGCCGAAGTGTCCAAGAACGCATTCACCGTACCAAGGAGTTGACTGCGCTCGAATCCTGCGATTGGATCGTTGAGGCCATCGTTGAAAAACTCGATGCAAAACAATCCCTGTTTCAATCGCTTGAAGCCATCGTTGGCCCAAATACGGTACTCGCTTCAAACACCTCCTCGCTGTCGCTAACTGCCATCGCAGGTGGACTGAAGTATCCGGAGCGGTTTATCGGGCTGCACTTCTTCAACCCGGCCCCGTTGATGGCACTGGTCGAGGTCATTCCGGCGCTCCAAACAGATAAGCGCTGGGTAGAAGCGGCCCGAACGATGATGGTGGACTGGGGCAAAGCGCCGGTTGTGGCCAAAGACACGCCGGGATTCATTGTCAACCGGGTGGCCCGGCCGTTTTATGGCGAAGCGCTTCGAATGGTAGAAGAAGGGATAGCTGATGCTCCTACAATCGATGCCGCCATGCGGAAAGCTGGCTTCCGAATGGGACCCTTTGAACTGATGGACCTGATTGGCAATGATGTCAATTACGCGGTTTCCTGTTCGGTATTCAATTCCTTCTACCATGATCCGCGTTATCGTCCAAGCCTCATCCAGAAGCAACATGTTGATGCAGGTTGGTACGGCAGAAAGTCCGGTCGAGGTTACTACGATTACAACGAAGGCGCTAGTAAGGTGGAAGTGAAGGAAGATGCGTTGACGCCAAATGCTATTGAACGCATTCAAGAGCGCATCGTGGCCATGTTGATCAATGAGGCGGCTGATGCAGCTTACCTGCAGATCGCCTCGCCCCAGGACCTTGAAGTGGCCATGACCAAGGGCGTAAATTACCCCAAAGGCCTGTTGCAGTGGTGCAATGAGTGGGGAGTGACGAAAGCGTTGGGAATTCTGGAGGGTATGCATAAGCGATACGGAGACGATGGGAAGAGCCCCAG
>CALKYI010000004.1 GCA_938003665.1 uncultured Flavobacteriales bacterium | reverse complement strand
TGGAGCCGGCGGTGGCGAGGGAGCGATGGATGCCGCCAACATCCTCAAGCCCGCGTTGGCTCGTGGCGAATTGCGAGCTGTAGGTGCTACGACCCTTGACGAGTACCAGAAATACATCGAAAAGGACAAAGCCTTGGAGCGACGGTTTCAGCCCGTTCTGATCGAAGAACCCAACCGAGAATCGAGCATTTCCATCCTGCGAGGAATCAAGGACAAGTACGAACACCACCACCAAATTCAGATCTTGGATGAAGCCATCATCGCTGCAGTTGACTTGTCAACCCGGTATGTCAGTGAACGACAATTGCCGGATAAAGCCATTGATTTAATTGATGAAGCGGCGTCGAAGTTACGCTTGGAAATGAACTCCAAACCCGAGGAATTGGATGAACTCAATCGCCGCATCATGCAGCTCGAGATTGAACGGGAAGCAATCAAGCGCGAAAACGACACGGCCAAGCTAGCTGAGCTCGGCATGGTGCTCGCCAATTTGCAGGAGGAGCGCGATGTCCTTCAGACTAAATGGCAAAATGAGAAGAAAATCGCGGATCGAATCGCCGCATCGAATGCGACGAAGGAAAGCTTGAAGTTGGAAGCAGAACGGGCTGAACGAGAAGGCGATTTCGGTCGCGTTGCGGAGATCCGGTACGGCCGGATGCAAGAACTTGAAAAACAAGTTGAATCTGATCGCGCTTCTTTGCTCGCCATTCAGGCAGACAACAAGATGATTAAGGAAGAAGTAGATGCAATGGAAATTGCTGACGTCGTGGCTTCGTGGACCGGCATTCCCGTGAATAAGATGGTCACCAAAGAGCAAGACCGGTTGCTCCAATTGGAATCGCTTTTAGGCGCACGCGTTGTGGGACAAGAAGCTGCTGTCACAGCGGTTTCTGATGCCGTCCGACGATCGCGGAGTGGGCTCAACGACGAGGGCAAGCCTGTTGGATCCTTTTTGTTCTTGGGTACAACGGGGGTTGGTAAAACAGAGCTCGCCAAGGCATTGGCCGATGCGCTATTCAGTGATGTACAGGCCATGATCCGGTTGGACATGAGTGAATTCCAAGAGAGCCACAGTGTCAGCCGTCTTGTGGGATCCCCTCCCGGTTACATCGGCCACGACGAAGGCGGTCAACTAACTGAAGCGGTGCGGCGACGGCCTTATTCCATCGTCCTGCTTGACGAAATCGAAAAAGCCCACAACGATGTTTTCAATGTCCTTTTGCAAGTCCTTGATGACGGACGTTTGACCGATTCCAAAGGGCGTCTGGTCAACTTTCGGAATACCATCATCATCATGACCTCCAATGCAGGTGCAGCACAAATTCAAGCACGATTTGAGGAAGCAGAAGGAAATATGACGCCGCAATTGGTTTCTGACATGCGAGCTGAAGCGCTCGAACACGTTCGCCGGCACATGCGCCCCGAATTCCTCAACCGCATTGATGAAATCGTTGTTTTTGAACCCCTGAGTAGGATGGATCTAAAAGCCATTGTGCAAATTCAACTTAAACAGTTAGAATCCAGGATGAATCGGGCAGGAATTCAGCTCCGCATCTCCGAAGATGCCATGGACTGGCTCGCGGAAGAAGGATACCATCCTGAATACGGTGCTCGACCTTTGAAGCGCCTCATTCAGCAGAAAATCTTGAACGCCCTGAGCAAGTCGCTCCTGTCGCATAGCCTCAACAAGAATCAACCCATTGTGATTGATGTTTTTGATAAAAAGGTCGTTCTGCGTGAACCGCTTGAGGAGGAGACAGCGTTTTCAATCAACTGATTGTTTCTTTGCGTTCAATTGCGACGCATGGTTTCATTCACACCCCATCCTACTTCATGGTATGCCGATGACGGTTGGATTAAAGCCCTAGGTACGGTATCTATTTCGTCAAGTTTCCACTTCATGGCGGCTCGCGTAAAAGGGGTGCCAGCATGGATCACCCCATCGTGGGCACTGGAAACCCACATTGAAGCATCAAAACTCAGGGACTTCTGTGCACAATTGGAAGCTGCGTCTCCCCCACTCATTGTGTGCGATCTCCCACCGGGTCTTCGCGGAACTTGGGGGGCATCTTGGCATGTTCAATCGCGTCATACACGTTGGCTTGAAGCCGATGGGTCCGGTACCTTTCCAACTAGACCCAACCACCGGACCAAACACGCGCGAACGGGCACCGAACGCGGGCTTCGTATGGAAGCCATGAAGAACCTTGACGTGCTGCTTGCATTGCATCAAAACGCCCGCGAACGCAAGTCCATCGCTTCCGATGCCGACCAACTCCGCATGTTGTTAGCCTGGGTAGTGGCCTCTGAACACCAGAGCACCTATGTCGTCAAGGATGGAACAGGCACCGCCATTGCTAGTGCCACGTTCTTGCACAATGCTGGACGAACCATTTACGCTTTTGGAGGACAGCTCCGCTCTCCGCTCACAGGATTGGCCACCGTCATGTTGATTGAACAGGGCATCACGGATGCAGGCGCCATAGGTAACAAGGTCTTTGATTTTGGAGGCTCTGCAGATCCTGGGGTCGATCGTTTCTACGCAGAATTCGGAGCCGAAAAGCACTACCGCGAGCGGGCCGTGCGTGTCGCTCCTTGGGCCAAGCCGTGGTTGAAATGGATGCGCCCGGATTTATTTGCAGCCGAATGAATCAGCGGACCACCGTCACCGGTCCGGTGTGATGAAACGGTTCTGTGTCGCACACATGGTGCGCATCAAAAATCACGTAGTACGTTCCTTCTGCGATTTCAGGACCGGGCCTCCATCCTTTTCCCGCTTGGCTCGTAGCGAAGAGTTCATTGCCCCACCGGTTAAACACCTGCAAGCGATAATCAATAAACTGACCCGGATCCAGCACGGCCAGTGGCTCACCATCCGGGCCGATCAACGCTGCAGTTAGGACATCATTCTTCGCGTCGTTGTTCGCAGAAATCACATTCGGCACCACGTATTCAATGCCTAACATCGGCGGTGGAACATCTGCCGTAACAGGCCACGATGCTTCGATGTCGCAGTATGCATTGTACAGGGTGATGGACCCGTCGTATGCTCCGGTTCCCGGAAAATAAACCTCCACAG
>CALKYI010000003.1 GCA_938003665.1 uncultured Flavobacteriales bacterium | reverse complement strand
CAGCTGCTTCGATATCCAACGGGCGTGGACAAAAGCCTCCATTCCCAACCATCCCGCGACTTCTCGGTTGAGGTGACGGCTTCCTACAAATCCCTGCGCACCCAGCGTCCACACGGAATCGATGGCACGGCTCGTGCCGAAGTAGACCATTTGATCTCCGCCTTGAAAGTCCGCCGTGGCATTTCCAGCTGCATCGTAGCCGCTAAACGTCCCGAGGTTCATGAAGCGGCTGCCAATTTGCCGGTTCCACTTGCCTTTCGGATTGAGTTGGTAGTTGACCGCTGTCATGCCGACCCCAGCGAAGTAGTCGATGTAGTCAATCGTGACATCTCCTTGGCGTGCGGTATCAATGAGGCATGGATTCAAGCCAGCCCCGTGTACGTCCGAATGGAGATCTGCCATCACCGCGCTGCCCAGCGCTGCTCCTCGCGCATCGGGACTGAGTTCGAACACCAAAGACTCTTGGCCTTGGCTGTATCCGAGTTGTGCGAAGCCAATCGCCGCGAAAAGTAGAACGGATGAGCGCGTGCGAGCCATGGTTATATAGCTTTGGTTTGCAGCACCGCCCGATCCACCACCTCCATGATGTCGGAAACAAAGGTGAAGGTGAGGCCTTTGAGGTAGCGTGCGTCGATCTCATCGATGTCTTGCCGGTTGCGCTCGCAGAGGATGATCTCTTTGATTCCGGCACGTTTGGCGGCCAGGATCTTTTCCTTGATGCCTCCAACGGGGAGCACTTGTCCGCGCAAGGTGATTTCACCGGTCATCGCAACAGCTTTGCGGATTTTCCGTCGGGTGAAAGCTGAAACCATCGCCGAGACCATGGTGATGCCTGCACTCGGGCCGTCTTTTGGAATGGCGCCTTGTGGCACGTGCAGGTGGACGTTGCGCTTGTTCAATTCATCGGCGTCCAACCCGAGCTCTTCCGCATGGGACTTGATGTATTCGAGCGCGATGATGGCGCTTTCCTTCATGACATCTCCCAGGTTGCCGGTCAGGGTTAGCTTCCCGTTTCCTTTTGTGAGGGATGTTTCAATGAAGAGGATGTCTCCACCGTGCGGAGTCCAGGCGAGCCCGGTGACAACTCCTGGCGTATCGTTGCCTTGATAGCGGTCCTTTTCGCGAGAAGGACCGAGGACGTCGGGGAGTTGGTCGGCTGTGACTTCTACCGTGAATTCTTCTTCGAGGGCGAGTTCCTTGGCTCGGTTGCGCACGAGTTTGCCAATGCGTTTTTCCAAGCCGCGCACGCCGCTTTCCGAGGTGTATTGTTCAACGACGGCCTCGATGGTTTTGACCGGAAGCTTCAACTGCTTCGACGTGATGCCCGTTTCGGTCAAGTGCTTGGGTACCAGGTGGCGCTTGGCAATCTGCACCTTTTCTTCCACGGTGTAACCGGTTACTTCGATGATCTCCATGCGGTCGCGAAGGGCCGGCTGGATGGAGGCGAGGCTGTTGCACGTTGCAAGGAACATGACGTTGCTCAAGTCGTAATCGAGGTCGAGGTAATTGTCATGGAAAGCGCTGTTCTGTTCCGGGTCGAGGACTTCGAGCATCGCACTCGACGGGTCGCCATGGTGGTCGCGTCCCAACTTGTCGATTTCGTCGAGCACGAACAAAGGGTTGGACGTGCCGGCTTTTTTCAAGTTCTGCAGGATGCGACCGGGCATGGCACCGATGTACGTTTTGCGGTGCCCGCGGATTTCTGCTTCATCGCGCAGTCCGCCCAGGCTCATCCGCACGTATTCACGACCCAGGGCCTTGGCGATGCTGCGTCCTAGTGACGTCTTTCCTACGCCCGGAGGGCCGTACAGGCAGATGATGGGTGCCTTGAGGTCGCCTTTGATTTTCAAAACCGCGAGGTGTTCAATGATGCGTTCCTTCACCTTTTCGAGGCCGTAGTGGTCCTCATCAAGCACGGCTTGGGCGTGGTGAAGGTCGAAGTTGTCTCGGGATTTCTTCTCCCAAGGCAAATCCAGCATCAAGTCGACATAGTTGGCCTGCACACTGTATTCCGCACTCTGGGAATTCATGCGTTCCAGTTTCAGGATTTCCTTGTCGAATGCCTCCTTGGCGTGGGCGGGCCATTCCATGGATTCGGCGCGCAGCTTGCGCTCGGCGACTTCCTGTGCTTGGGGGTTGTTGCCGAGTTCTTCTTGGATTTGCTTCAGCTGCTGATTGAGGAAATACTCGCGTTGCTGTTGGTCCAGTTCGCCCTTGACCTTGGTCTGGATGTCGCGCTTGAGCGAGAGCATCTGCTTTTCCTTGTTGAGCAATTCCAACACCCGTCGAGCACGGGCCTTGATGCCGGCTACTTCGAGCAGCGCTTGCTTTTCTTCCACCGGGGCGTTCATGTTTGAGCCGATGAAATTGACCAAGAAGGTCAGGCTCTCGATGCTCTTGATGGCGAAACCGGCTTCGGAAGGGATGTTTGGGCTGAGTTGAATAATTTCTACCGCGAGTTCCTTCAAGCTCTGCATCAGCGCTCCGTGCTCCTCGTCTTTGGGAGGCAGGTTCTCGGCGTCGTACTCAACCACGCGTGCCTTCATGTACGGTTCTTCTTGGACAATCTCCGTCCACTTGAATCGTTTTTGGCCTTGAAGGATGACCGTGTTGCTCCCGTCGGGCATGCGCAACATCTTGATGACTTTCGCCACCGTTCCAACTTCGTTGAGGTCCTCGCCGTTGGGGATTTCAATGTCGTCGTTTTTCTGGCTCACGACACCAATGCGGTGCTCGAGCTTGTGAGCCTCCTTGACCAACCGGATGGACCGATCTCTGCCAACCGTAATAGGAATCACTACGCCTGGGAATAATACGGTATTGCGCAACGACAGGAGGGGAAGGGCTTCGGGCACCTCCTCTTTTTGCATCGCCTCCTCGTCTTCCGCCGAAATCAGCGGTATGAACTCGTGGTCCTGGGCATCACTCAATCCCCATCCTTCTTCGTCGTGTTGGTCTTCAAACATGTGTTGCCTGGTCTATCTAATCTCTCCTTAGGACAAAACCCATGCCACGGCGATTTCGGACAATGTGTCAGCAGAAGTTGTCAGGTGTGCTCAATCGAAACGGGTTCGAGCGGCTTCATGTTGTGTGCGCCACTGGCTAATTTCTTCTTCGCTCATGGATGCCCCTCTCCGCTCCATGACGCGCTGAGCCGTAGCTACGAATTTGTCAAAGGCATGCAGTTGCCAGGAATCGTTCCCGCCCCACGCGAAATCAGGAATGTGCTTCGGTTGGAACCCTCCGCCGTAGATGTTGCAGCCAGCACCGACAATGGTTCCGGTGTTGAACATGGTGTTGATGCCACATTTGCTGTGGTCCCCCATCAGCACGCCGCAAAACTGCAGGCCGCTCTCGACGTAAGTTTCTGCACCCTCATTCCATAAGCGCACTTCACTGTAATTGCTTTTGAGGTTGCTGGAGTTGGTGTCGGCACCGAGGTTGCACCATTTGCCAATGACGGAATTCCCCAAGAATCCGTCGTGGCCTTTGTTGCTGTACCCGAGGAATGCACAATTCGACACTTCACCGCCGATCCGGCAATTCGGACCGATGGACGTTGGACCATAAATGCGCGTTCCCATTTTGATGACCGTCGCATCACCGACAGCGAATGGACCGCGGATGTGCGTTCCCTCCTGAATCTCGACGTTGGGTCCAATGAAGATGGGGCCTGACGAAGCATTCAAGGTACAAGCGGTGAGTTCAGCGGAGGGGTGAATCCAGATTTGATTCGTCGGTCCCAACAGCGTTACATGTCCTGGGGTGTTGGGCGCAGCGAGGTCCCACGCTTCGATGAGGAGATCAGCTTGGTCGTTCAGCCAAGCATCCAAACGACTGAAGAGGTCAGTAGCATGCGCAACCACTTCGATTCCACCCATTGGAATCTGCACAGATTCGCTTTGATCTTTCGCATTGGCTTGAAACAAAAGCGTGTCCTCCGCGTAAAGGGACTGACCTGGCTGGAGTCCGGCCAACACAGAGACCGCATGCTTCGAGGGAATCCAACGATCGTTCAGCTTTCCATTTTTCAGCAGGTTGAGAACTTTTGCTTTCGTTTCTTGTTCGGTTTTGTGAAGAAAGCAGCTCGATTCGCGGGACCACCACTCACTGAGTTTGAAGGCGCCTACGCGCAAATCGCCCAGGGTGTGGAAGTTGCTAAATGGATGCAATGCAGCCCATTGGTCATCCGAAAAGAAAGCGGGGTGCGACATAATGAGGAACGTAATACGGTAAAGGTAGGAAGTAAAACGAGCGCAAGGCACAGCGGATTATGAAGGAGAGAGGAATAGCACAACAATTCTCAATCAAGGATTTGGAGCACTTCACGGGCATCAAGACGCACACAATACGTGCATGGGAACAGCGTTACGAGCTCCTTGTACCCAATCGCACGGCTACCAGCAGTCGGTACGACAGTGGCGAAGACGTCAAAAAGCTGCTCAATGTCGGTTACCTCATTGAGCACGGTGGGAAAATCTCTAAAGTTGCCCAATTGTCGAATGAGGCCTTAATCGAAAAGGTCCGTGACATGCAAATGGAAGAGGGGGGACTCAGTGCTGTGTTCAGCCAATTGAAGCTGAGCATGCTGAATTACGATGAGGTCCTTTTTAAGGAAGTGGTTGACACGTACTCCAACGAACACGGCTTGGACCGTACCGTGTTGGACGTGTTCCTGCCATTCTTATCCCAAATCGGCGTGCTGTGGTTGACCAATACGATTTGTCCTGCCCAGGAACACTTCATTAGTCATTTGATGCGGCAGGAACTGCACGCGGCAGTGTCGGATGCGGTCATTCCCGTCAGGGAGGATCATCCGCCCATCGTGCTCTACTTGCCGGAACGTGAAATCCACGACATCAGCTTGTTGTTCATTCACTTTTTATGCCGAGCGCACGGGATGAAGAGCATCTTCTTAGGGGCCAGCGTACCATTTAGTGACCTTGTAACGGTCGGAGATCAATTCCCCAACGCGGTGTTCGTGTCCTACTGTACGACGCACCCCTCTTCATCCGAGTCTGCCGACTACGTCGAACTCATAGAAGCGGAATTTGCGGGAACGGAGAACCAATTCCTGCTGGGCGGTAAAGTATTCGAAGGCGTTGATGGAAGTGAACGGGTGAAAACCGTGACCGACGGCGCAGCCCTTGCCAGCCTGCTGTTTGCGGAGGCTTGATGCCTCGATTCAAGCTTGTCAATTGGCCCCTTTTCAACGGCTCATTTCAAAAAATGTTTAAAGTTTTTGCGTAAAAGTTGAACAAAACCTTGCGTTCAAGGGAATTTTGTTTAATCTTTGACTTGAATCTTTAAACAAAAAGGTCATGAGCACACTTGAATTCAACGCACTTTTGGTAGCGAATCGGCAGTTCTTAAAGGGTTTTGCCATTGGTTTCACGCGGGACACCCAAGATGCTGAAGACCTGATTCAGGATACGATGGTGAAGGCCCTGAGGTACAAGAACAATTTCAAAGAAGGAACCAACATCAAAGGATGGTTGTACACAATCATGCGCAACATCTTCATCAATAACTACAAGCGTAAGAAATTCCAGAATACCATTTTGGATACGACTGATAATCAGTACTACCTGAACTCTGGGTCGATGCAATCTGATACGGTTACAACCGTCATCAATGAGCAAGATATTCGCGGAGCGATCGATGATTTAAAGCCGGAATTTAAAGTCCCATTCAACATGTTCATGGAGGGCTTTCACTACGACGAAATCGCTGAAGAGTTGGGTATCCCCATGGGGACAGTGAAAAGCCGAATCTTCCATGCGCGACGCAAACTGCGCGCCCAATTGACGGCATTCCGCCACTGAATTTCCACGCACGCCCAAAGCGTGTTATGCAACCTCTTGAGGTTCATGGTGGTTTGCTCTTTTGGTAGTATTATTACAGTACCTAGAACAATCACCTATGAACCGATCGTTTCCATCATTTCCTGCGGCACTTCTTCTTATGGTGTCTTTGATTGGATTCGGGCTCCAAACGCAAGCTCAGCTTGAGGTAGAGACCGGCCTGACGCTCGAGGAGTATGTCAATGACATCCTCTTGGGTAGTGGTATTCAAGCATCAAACATCACGTACCAGGGCGGCTCGAACCAATTGGGTTACCTCACCGGCGGTGATGATGTGTTTTCCATAAGCTCGGGCCTTGTTCTGAGTTGCGATGTGGCCGAGAACCTCGAATGCCCGACAGACTTTTTGACGTGCGATGGCTGCCTCGGTACAGGTTTTAGTGATCCGGACTTACTGGACATCGCGAACTCTGTACCTGGCATGATTGGCGAAACATTCTCCGTGAACTCTGTCAACGACGGTTGTGTTTTGGAGTTTGATTTTGTCGCCGCAGGGGACACCGTGAGTTTCAATTACGTCTTCGGTTCGGATGAGTATGAGACGTGGATCAACACCCAGTACAACGACGTCTTCGCTTTCTTTTTGAGTGGACCGGGAATCACAGGGCCATACGATAGTCCTGCTGGCTTTCCTGACGGCTCCGTAAACATTGCAGGCGTGCCTTTGACCGATCCGATTTTGCCGATTACAATTTCCTCGGTCAATTCAGGGACGAACTCCGAGTACTACGTGGATAACCAAGGTGGAACGGACGTTTGTATCAATGGGTACACCGTGCCATTCAAGGCGGAATACCCGGTTCAGTGCGGTGAAACCTATCATATCAAATTAGCCATTGCGGATGGCTCAGACACTGCCTTGGAATCCATCGTCGTTCTGGAAGAGGGTTCGTTCGAATCAAATGCAGTCGTTCAAATTGATTTGTCCATTGACGTAGGAGGTCCAGAAGCCAATACCATCTATGAAGATTGCGGTCAAGCAACTCTGACCTTTGAGCGCCCGGTAGAGACCATCCTCGAAATCCAAGAGATGGTCTACATCAACTGCGGCAACAGTGAAGCTACCAATGGGGTGGACTATGGACAGCCGCAGCCCGATGGAAGCTTGCTTCCGCTTCCTGATTCGGTAGTGTTCGATCCGTTTGTGAGCGTCGTTTCATTTGACCTCGTAGCGGAAATCGATGGCATTGACGAAGGCCCCGAGCTGGTGGAAATGCAAATTGAGAACGTTGCGGCCTGCAATGGAGGAGGGTTAACGACGTACTTCACTTTTTATATTGCTGAGGACCCGCCACCATTCGAAGTTTCGGATTTCTCAACGACAATATGCCAAGGGGACGAAATTGAGGTAGGCCCCATCGTTACAGGTGGGTACGGCAACTACACCTTTGATTGGGCTTGTCCCGAAGGCGATGACGAAGCCCTGCTTTTCATGTCTCCGGATGACGACTGGTCCTGCATTGTGACCGTCGGCGATACGTGTGACTTGGCCTTGAACCCGATTGACGTGGAGGTAGCGATTGAGGTGTTGGAATTTCCACCCCTCGAGATTGATATCACCACACCCGGTCCAGTCGTGTTGGAGTGCAATGGCACGGCGACCATTTCGTCCACCGCCTCAGGGGGCGATGGCGTCTATTCGTACCAATGGACGGATCAAGATGGGGGCAACTTATTTGGATCATGGTTTGATCCGAGCCAGTTGGACCTCAGTACATGGGTCGGAGCCGATGAAGTCTTCATTACGCTCACCGATGGCTGTGGCTTTGAAGTCATGGATAGCATCGAAGTCGAGTACAATATTCCACCGATTGAAATCACAGTTGAAGAGAGTGTCGATGTCCTGTGCAACGACCCATTTACGGTAACCGCTACAGCAGACGGTACGGGGCCATTCTTCTACACGTGGTTCAACGGCAACAACTGGTTGGACTTTGACGCGACGCTCAACTGGCAGACCAGTGCCGATGCATCGCTTGTGCTCGAGGTGTCTGACAACTGTGGCCAGACGGAATCGGCGAATGTCGAAATCATCGTTGAGGCACCGGACGTGGAGGTCAGCCTCCCGCAAGATTTAATTGGTCCGTGTACGGAGGTGTTTGACCTCACCGCCAATGTCACCAGCGGCAGTGGAGGCTACCAATACACGTGGTTCCAGAACGGAGTCAATATGAATGAGTCGGACGCGAGTATTGACGTGCAATTGGGCGAAAGTGCGACCATTTCTGTCAACGTGAACGACGGATGCGGCCAAAGCGGATCGGCCAGTTCGTTGGTGACGATTGACAACCCGCCGTTGGTGGTGGAGTTAGGGCCGGATATCTACGCTAGCTGCGTTGACTTCACCAATATTCCGGTAGAGATTGTCAGCGGTGCAGGTGGGTACGCATACGACTGGTTTGTCAGCGGTGAACCCTACGATCAAGGGTCTTACATCATTCTGCAATTTTATGTAACAGTTCCTGTGTCGGTAGCTGTAACTGACGGTTGTGGAGGAGCTGACGACGATTCGTTGGTCTACCATATTCCGGACATTCCGCTTTCTGTAGAGGTTACCGCATCGACGACTATTTGTGCTGGTGATGGAATCTCGCTGGAAGTGGAAGCCATGGGCGGCGAGGAAGGATTCGTCTACTACTGGCCAACCTTGGATGCGTACGGACCAGTTCAGTACATCACGCCGCTCCAGACGGCCGTTTACCCGGTCGTTGCCACGGACATCTGTGGTGAGGAGATTGACACATCGACCAACATTGAAGTGCAATACCTGTTCAGCGATTTTGTGGCAAGCATGTCCGAAACCGCTGAGAACATGTACACCTTCCGTGCAACCCCAACGCCGGAGGAACCTTTCCCAGGGGCCTATTCCTACGATTGGGATTTCGGTGACGGAAATTCGTCTGACGAGGCGATTACCACGCATGTCTTTGACGGGCTCAGCGACTACACTGTCACCTTGGATGTGACGAGCTGGGTGGGCTGCACCAACCAAGCCTATACGGTTGTGCGCGGTCCAGTCTTGTTGTACGTGCCAACGGCATTTACACCTAACAACGACGGCATTAACGACGCGTTCAAGGTTGTCGGGTCCCAAATCATGAACTACGAACTGTGGATCATGAACCGATGGGGTGAGACCGTCTTCCACAGCACCAGCTTAGACGATGTCTGGGTGGGCGATGTTCAAGGAGGGACGCACTATGCGGAGAACGGCATCTACAATTGGATCATCCGATTGAAGGGCTATAACACCGATGCGGAAGAGTATACCGGTACGTTGCAGTTGATGCGTTAAGCCGCTTGCCGCTCGGGAATATTCCCGTTATTTGTCGGCATGACCTCTAACCCTTCTTCACTTCGTGGCCCATTCATTGTGGTCACCACGCTCTTCTTCATGTGGGGCTTCATCACCGTCATGGTGGATGCCTTCGTCCCGCGCCTTAAAGATGTATTTGAACTCAACTTGCTTCAAGCGGGCTTGGTCCAATTTGCTTGGTTTGCGGCTTACGGCATCTTGAGCATTCCGGGCGGGAACCTCATTGAGCGCATCGGCTACAAAAAGGGCATTCTTGTCGGGCTTGGATTGGCAGCCCTGGGGTGCCTTTTGTTCTATCCGGCAGCGGAAACGCGGATATACGTCCTGTTCTTGCTCGCCTTGTTCGTCGTCGCAGGTGGCATCACCATCCTGCAGGTAGCTGCCAACCCCTACATATCCGTGTTGGGGGCTCCGGAAAGCGCATCAAGCCGACTGAATCTTGCTCAGGCTTTCAATTCGTTGGGAACGACCATTGCTCCTATCGTGGCTGCGAGCTTTTTACTTGGTGATCAAATCCTAACGGCTGACGAACAAGCAGCGTTGGGTGCCGCTGAATTGGAGACATACCGCTTGGGAGAAGCGGCTGCGGTGCAAGGCCCTTTCGTGTTCTTGGCACTGGGCTTTTTGGTGTTGGCTGTGCTGATCGGTGTCAGCAAGCTCCCTCGCATCCTCGGTGGAAATATGAATGCCGGTATGTCGCAGGTGTGGTCGAACCGGACCTTGCGCATGGGTGCCGCGGCCATTTTTGTCTATGTTGGGTCTGAGGTGGCCATAGGTTCTTACATGGTGGGCTATGGCCTAGAACTGGGTGTTGATGGCATCATCCGCGAAACGCCGTGGTTGGCTTCCATGGCGGGAGTCGCAGCCAGCATAAGCGGCAAGACCTTGGCCGGGATGGATGCGAAAGGCTTGATCGGAGCGTTGTTGACCTTTTATTGGGGCGGTGCGATGATTGGGCGGTTTGTGGGCTCGGTATTGATGCAGAAGATTGCCCCAGGCCGGTTGCTGTCCCTGTTCGCACTTGGAGCAGTAACATTGATCGCACTAAGTATTGCATCATCTGGCGTAGTCGCACTGCTCGCCCTCATTGGCGTGGGATTGTTCAATAGCATTATGTTCCCGACCATCTTTACCCTGGGCATTGGTGAGCTCGGAGATCTAAAACCATTGGGGAGCGGGGTGCTTTGCACCGCGATTGTCGGTGGGGCATTTATTCCGCCTGCTGTAGGTGCACTTGCCGATGGCTTTGGATTTGCCGTGGCGCTTGTGCTGCCGATTCTGTGTTACCTCTACATTCAGTTTTTTGCGCGTCGTGCGGCGAAACCAGCCTGAAGGCGCTCGAAATCTTCCTTTTTGATGAGGTTTTTGTAAAATTCCTTAACACACAAGCAATCTTTTTGCACAAAGGCAACTTTTTGATCGAATTCTGTGTTCATTCGTATAAGGAAGAAAAGGTTCCTTCCAGAATTAGCTAAACCACAGCACCATGGCCCGAAAAAAGCGAGCAAAAGAATTACAGCCTAACATCAAGGTGAGGTTGGATCGCCGAACGGTCATCACGGTGCGTGATCAAGAAAAATTGGCGTTCTGGAAAGAGAAGTACCCCAACCTCGAGGTACTGGAAGAATGAGCAGACGCAACGTATAGAAACGAAAAAAGGCCGGACATCCGGCCTTTTTTAATGCAGTAGGGGTAGGGTTACACCAATTCGTTCTGCTTCCAAGGTGCGAGGGCCAGCTGCTCCCGGCCTTTCTTGGTCAAGGTGTATCCGTTCTTGTTTTGCAGCATACCGTCGAGGTACAAGTTCGTGATGCGCTCCCCAATGCGCGCTTGGCCAACACTCAAATCGGTATCCGCTTCAATTCGCTTCCAGAAGTTGCGCTCGAGCACTGCGAGTCGAATGTGGGCTTGTTGCTCTTGCTTGTAGGTTTGAATGATGTCGAGGATCATGTAATCGTACTTGTCCATAGCGATTGATTTGGTGGTGGTTAGGGTGGCGATTTCGTATTTGGTATGCGGCACGTGTATTCCGTACCACACAGCAGCAAATTAGAAGACCACGCGAGCAAAGCGAAAATCGAGCCCGAAGAAATATGAACGAATTGTTAACGACTTCGGAAAATCTGTGGATTACTTGTGAATTGTCCACTTCCCCCTCCGCGTCTTGCCGGCTGCCAGATGCGTGCGAAGGAGTTTGGTGTAGGCTTCCCGAGGGATGATTTCAGCGCCCAAGGAAGTCAGGTGGTTGTTGCTGATTTGGCAATCAATGGGTCCATATCCATTGGCCTTCGCCCATTCGACCAAGTGAATAAAACTGAATTTAGAAGCGTTGCTTTCTAGGGAGAACATGCTTTCGCCGAAAAACATGCGTCCGATGGACACCCCGTACAGTCCGCCGACCAATTCCCCCTCACGCCAAGCCTCGAAGGAATGCGCAAGTCCGAGATTGTGCAAGCGGATGTAGGCTTCGATGATGTCCTGCGAAATCCACGTGCCTTCGGTGTTGCTGCGAACGTCTGCACACGCGCGAATGACGCGGTCAAAGGCCGCATCGATGCGCAGTTCGAAGCGGTTGCCATTCATCACGCTGCGCATGCTTTTGGCGACGTGCAATTTGTCCAAGAAAAGCACCGACCGTTCCTCTGGCGCCCACCACAGGATGGGATCGTTTTCCCCGTACCATGGGAATACGCCGTGCTCGTAAGCCGCAATCAGCCGAGCTTCTGTCAAGTCTCCTCCAATGGCGAGCAAGCCTTCCCATGCCTCCTCAATGGGAGGGAAGGCAATGGTTTCGTCCAGCAAGGTGACTTTTGGCGCGTTTTGCATCGTGATCAGGTGAACCGCAGCGGTGGCTTTGGGAACTCCAATGTAGGGGCAAAATGGAAAAAGCCTGACTTTTGTTTCATGCAGCCCTCAGCAAAAGATGTCGCATCGTCCCTGAGAAAGGCGTTTCAAGCTCACGGAACGGACTACAGTGAGCGCACCGATGCGTGCATGCCGTTTGACCGTCCCACACCGGAGGCTGCCAAAGCCAAAGGCGCTGCCCTGCGCCATGCAGCGGTGGCGCTGCCCGTGTTTCCGGTAGCGGGACGTTGGCATGTGGCGTTGATGAAACGCACCGAATACCCGGGCGTGCACAGCGGACAAGTCTCCATACCTGGCGGGGAAGTGGAGCCGGAGGATGCCAATCGGCTCGATACGGCCATGCGGGAATTCGAAGAGGAGATGGGTGTAGACTTGCGGGAGTCCGAGTTGGTGGAAGGGCTTTCGGAGCGCTTCATTCCCCCAAGTCGTTTTGTTGTTACGGCATTTGTGGCCTGCTTGGACCAGGAGCCACATTGGCAGGTGGATCCGCAGGAAGTGGCAGCGGTGTTGACGGTGCCGGTGGATTTCCTCCTTGCGCCGGGTGCATTGCGCCCGCATCCCATTGAAGTGAAATCGGGGATCAAGGTATCCTTGCCGGCTTATGAGTGGGAGGGAGCGATTATATGGGGGGCGACGGCCATCATGCTGACGGAATTTGCCTTTGCTTGGAAGGATGCTGTGGAGGGGGAGTAACGTAGTTTTGCCACATGAGTGGATTTGAAGGTCTTTTTTCCCCAAAGCGCGAAGTTGTGCTCAATGCACTGGAGCAAGCGCGTGAACGCGGAACGTTGGAATGGGTGCGCCCTTTGTTGGAGGCCTTTCGCGACCGCCCTGAGGAGGACATCCGAGCAGAAATCGCCGACATGTTGGGTGCATTGAAGATTTCCGATGCTGCTGCAGTGTTGGCCGATGCGCTCGACGATCCGGCGTTTCAAGCGCAGCAGGCCGATATCATTGGCTTTTTGTGGAGCTGTGGTTTCCAGACGGAAGACGACCTGCGGGTTGTGGTCGCGTGCGCAGTGGACGGTGACTTCCGGTGTGCGATGGAGGCCTTGACGTGGATCGAGGAACTGGAACAGGTTTTGGACGAACAGGTGTTGCTGGACGCCCTGCTAGCGGTCCGAGGGGCGGTCGAAGACACCCCAAAAGACGATCCGCGAAGTGCACTATATGCGTCTATGCTGCAAGCACTTCAGCGGTTGGAGCGCGCACAGTGACTTACGTTTGAATGACCCCGGCGTTGAAGGGTGCCATCGGAGCGTGATTGGCCGCGCTGATCCCTGTGCTGATCCAATGGCGGGTGTCTTCCGGATCGATGATGGCATCCACCCAAAGCCGTGCCGCGGCATAGACCGGTGAAGTTTGTTCCTCGTAACGCTCGGCAATGGCATTGTACAACTCGTCTTGGGTAGCTTGGTCGGGTTTTCCGCCGTTTTTTTTCAGTCGTGCGACTTCAATTTGCTGCAGCACCTTGGCCGCTTGGTCACCGCCCATGACGGCGATTTTGGCTGTCGGCCACGCTACGATCAGACGAGGATCGTAGGCTTTGCCGCACATGGCGTAATTCCCTGCACCGTAGCTATTGCCCACGACCACCGTGAATTTGGGAACGGTTGAATTGGCGACGGCGTTGACCATTTTGGCTCCGTCTTTGATGATGCCCCCGTGTTCGCTTCGTGAGCCCACCATGAATCCGGTGACGTCTTGCAAGAACACCAAGGGAACCCCTTTTTGATTGCAGTTCATCACGAACCGTGCGGCTTTGTCTGCACTGTCGGAATAAATCACCCCGCCGAATTGCATGCCGTCCTTCTTGGATTTGACGAGCTGACGCTGGTTCGCGACGATGCCCACGCTCCACCCGTCAATTTTGGCGTAACCGGTTACGATGGTTTTTCCGTAATCCTTTTTGTATTCCGTAAAGCTCTCTGCATCGACCAATGCCGCAATCAATTCCCGCGTTTCGTAGGGTTGAGCCCGTTCGGCAGGAAGGACGGAGCAGATGTTCGGACCTTCGGGATCGCATGCACGGTCCCGGGCAATTCCTGCCGTTTCTGTCGGCTCCTTGAGGTGGCTGACGATGCGCCGGATTTTCTTCAAAGCGTCGTCGTCATCATCACACACATAATCGGCCACACCGCTGATGCTGCCGTGGGTGTCCGCTCCACCAAGGGTTTCATTGTCGATGTCCTCTCCAATGGCCGCCTTGACGAGGTAACTGCCTGCGAGGAAGATGGAACCGGTGTTACGGACGATCAAGGCTTCATCGCTCATAATGGGCAAGTACGCTCCACCCGCCACACAGGACCCCATGACCGCGGCGATTTGCGGAATGCCCATGGCACTCATGCGCGCATTGTTTCGAAAAATTCGTCCGAAGTGCTCCTTGTCCGGGAAAATTTCGTTTTGCATCGGCAGGAAGACGCCCGCGCTGTCCACCAGGTAAATGATGGGAATGCGGTTTTCCATGGCGATTTCTTGCGCTCGTAGGTTTTTCTTTCCGGTGATGGGGAACCAAGCCCCTGCTTTGACCGTGGCATCGTTGGCGACGGCGATGACCAGCCGGCCTTCGACGTGCCCCATTTGCACGACGACGCCCCCTCCGGGACAGCCCCCCTCTTCCTCATACATGCCCTCGCCAGCTAAGGCTCCGATTTCGATGGGGCTTGAACCGGCGTCGAAGAGCCGTTCCAGGCGTTCCCTTGCGGTCAATTTGCCTTTTGCGTGTTCCTTTTCAATCCGCTGGCGTCCACCGCCCAATGTGGCCTTTTCGATTCGATCACGAATGCTGGACCAAGCGAGGCGCATGGCGTCGGCATTTCGATTGGCTTGAAGTTGCTTGTCTTTCATTGAAGTGGGCATAAGGTAAAGTTAATGGGATAGGTACCTTTGTCGTATGCGTCCGGTTGAATCCCTTGTTGTGCGGGTGAGCACCTTGGCTTGTTTGGCCATTGCCACAGGATGTTCCCAACCCGAGCAGCCGATGACGCAACTGGCTTCCAGATATGAACTTCCAGATTATGCAAGGCGCTTCCGGTGGCGTGCGTTGGATGTTGGAAATTGCATGGAGGTGATCACGGCCAATCGCGAAGTCCTCGCCACGGTGTACCGCGATTCGAGTGATTTTTTAAACGATGCCGCCCCCGGTCAACAACCCGTGATCCTGGGTGCGACACAGACAGGCCTCGCTACGCTGAGTTCAACCCATGTAGCGCTGATGGAGCCTTGGGATTCCACGTTGGTGCATTGGAAAGGAGGAGGATACCTGGATTACGTGCGGTCAGATGCGGCCATTCGACGGATTGCTGGAAGCGAGGTGTTGGACTTTGGGGGCAATCCGGAATGGAACCACGAGGCCATCCTGGTTTCAGGATTTCGGGCCTTCTGCATTTATCCCTTCGGAAATCCGCTCGACGGGGTTACCTGGGCAGAGGATCTACCTGTGGTTCCCATCTTGGAATACGATGAACCGAGTCCGCTGGGACGGGCTGAATGGATGAAGGCACTGGCTTGGATGGTTGGTGATTCGGCATTGCAGAACGCCAAACGTGCCTTTGCCGGCGTGTCCGAGCGTTACGAGCATGCACTTGGTATGGGGCTACCACAAGCCGATTCGTTGGTGGTGTTGACGGGCAGTGTGGAACAAGGTGTCTGGTCCGCGCCGAATGCGAGGAGTTTTGTCGCCCAGTTGTTGCGCGATGCGGGCGCTCGCTATGCCCTGGCCGATGAGGCGAGCGATGGCAATGTTGAACTCTCGTTGGAATCCTTGTATTCCATGAGTGGTGAGGTGGATGCGCTGGGCCTGGTGGTGTATGAGCCGGACACGGCCAACTTCACCTTGTCCAAATGGGTCCAGTCCAATCCTCACCATCCTCAAATTCTGCCCACCTCCGGTCGGGTGTTCGCGGCCAACGCCATGACATGTGACTACTTTGGTTGGTGGGTCGCCAATCCCGATGCCATGTTGCGGAACCTCAGGCAGGTCTTGTACGGTGAAGGGGATGAGGCGCAAGGAACGCCAAGTCCATGTTTCAAATGGCTCGCCCCATGACACGATTGCACTGGTTATTGGGCATGGGCGTTTTTCTCGCGCTGGTTTTCAGTCACTTGATTTGGGGGGTGGTGGATATTGCGCTATTCACCCCATTGGAGACAGTGCACCGTGAAATCTTGCTGCACGTTCGCGTGCCACGTATGTTGGCTGCTGTGGCCGGCGGTGCCGGTTTGAGCCTGTGTGGGCTCGTGCTGCAGACGTGGTTTGGCAATCCACTTGCGGGGCCGTCGGTGTTGGGGGTAAGCTCCGGGGCGGGACTCGGTGTGGCGCTCCTCGTGCTTTTGGGGCTGACAGCCAGCTGGTGGGCAACGGCAGCGGCAGCCATGGCGGGAAGTGCACTGGTCCTGGTCCTCGTTTTGTTTGTCGCGCACCGGTTCCGAACGGCAACGGCCCTGCTCATTTTCGGCCTCATGCTGAACTACGTTGTCGGCGCGATGATTACGGTGCTGCAAGCGGAGGCACAGCAAGATGCCTTGCAGCAATTCGTGTTTTGGGGAATGGGAACCTTTGGGCATGGTTCCATGGCCACTTCATTGGGGCTGTGCGCAGCGGTGGTCTTCGCAGGGCTGACGCTGAGTGTGATGCATCGGGATCTGGATACGTGGACGCTGGGTCCATTGACCGCGCAGAGCATGGGGGTCAATAACAGCGCGCTGCGTTGGCGAATCGTGGCCCTCGCGGGATTGCTTACGGGCGGTATTACGGCTGCATGCGGACCGGTTGCATTCCTTGGCTTGGCGACCCCACACGTTGTTCGCCTGCTGACTGCGGAACGCTCGCATCGGGTGTTGATTCCGCTAACGGCCTTGACCGGCGCCATTTTGGCCCTGGTAGCGGATTGGGGGGTGAAAGGATTTTGGGGCATGGAGCAAGGGTGGCCATTGAACGCTGTGCTATCGCTCATTGGTGGGCCCATGGTGATCTGGGTGTTGGTATCCAAAACGCATCGATTGCATGACTGAGGCCATTTCCAATCGACTTGAAGTGAACGGCATCGATGTCCGTTACGGAGCATCCATGGTATTGCAGGCGGCGGACCTGTTGATTCCGGGTGGAGGAATTCACTTACTTATCGGGCGCAACGGAGCGGGCAAAAGTTCGTTACTGAGGGCTATGGCCGGGTTACAAGCCGTGCAGCGCGGGGCCATCATTTTGAATGGCAGTGATGTCCACGCGATGTCATCCGCGGAACGCGCACAATCCTTGGCCTTCGTGGCGAGCACGCCACCGCGGACAAGCCAGCTTCGGGTGGTTGAGGTGCTCAATCTCGCGGCTTCTAATGCAGAGCACGTGTCAGAGGTGTTGGCCCAGTATGGTGACTTGGCATGGGCCCAGCAGCGCATGGACGCGCTGAGTGATGGACAGGCGCAACGCGTGATGTTCGCTCGGGCTGTATTGCAAGGGACGCCGTGGATTTTCATGGACGAGCCCACGGCTTTCTTGGATGTGCCAAGCCGAAGAGCATTCTGGACGCGAGCGGTTGAAGTGGCGAAGCAGGGAACCACACTTGTGCTGGCGACGCATGATTACGAGCAGTTGGCAGGCGAGCTTCAACCGAGCTCGGTTCACCTCATTGAGGCCAAGAACATTGTTGCGCTCGACCCAAGGGAGTCGCCGTCGCAATGGACCGAGCGAATGGAGTGTTGATTTGAAAACATTGGCGCCCTGAGCGCATTTAACAGGGAAGTCAGCGGTTAAATTTGCGCCGCACACCAACTTTAGATTTCACGTTCATGCCTTCCATCGGTCGAATGCTTTTCCTATTTGCCTTTATGGCTGGACTTTTGTCGGCCATCGAATGGTTAGCTTACCGGTTGGTGGAGCGTCAGTGGAGTGAGGCAACATCGTGGGTGTTAATCAAGAGGACGTGGGTGTTCTTGGCGGTGGGGATTTGGTTGGCATTCATCATTAACGGCTTTATGTGGCCCACGTGGCGAGTAACGCATCCCAAATTGCTGTCGGTGTTGTCTGTTTCGTTTTTTGTGGTGTTTGTGCCAAAATTGATCTTGGCTGGCTTTGAGGTGCTGGAGTTGGTGCGAAGCGGATCGGCTTGGGGGGTAAATCAGCTGACCCAATCATCCAGTCCCGTCTCCCGGAAGACGTTTCTGACCCAGACGGGAGTGGCCCTTTCCGGGCTAACCTTCCTCAGCTTTCTCTACGGTGTAACATGGGGGAAATACGCATTTCGTACCGAACGCCTTAGTGTTCCGATCAAAGGGCTGCCACGGGGATTGAGTGGTCTGAAAATCGTGCAGATTTCCGATGCACACTTGGGGAGCTTCGCGAACACCCCGAAGCCTGTGCTTGATGCGCTGGAAGGAATCAATGCCCTCGAACCAGACCTCATTCTCTTTACCGGCGACCTGGTGAACACCCATGCGGAAGAAGCGGAAGCCTGGATTCCAGCTTTCAAGGCGTTGGAGGCCCGGTATGGAAAGTTCTCCATCATGGGCAACCATGATTATGCGGATTATGGGCCTTTTGAAGATTGGGAACGTGAGGCGAGCAGGGAGCGCTTGAAGGCTATTCATGCAGAGATGGGATTCAACTTGATGCTCAATACCCATGAACGCATCGAACACAATGGATCAGAGTTGGTCTTGTTGGGCGTTGAGAATTGGGGAAGCGGATTTCGCAAAAACGGCGACTTGATCAAGGCCATGAAAGGAAGCGGATGCGACGCATTACCAACGGTGTTGATGAGCCACGACCCCACGCACTGGGAAGAAAAGGTGATGCACGGGAAAGCGCCGGTGGAATTGACCCTCAGCGGCCACACGCACGGCATGCAATTCGGCATTGAAATCCCGTGGCTTGGCGTCAAATGGTCACCCAGTAAATGGCGCTATCGTCGATGGGCGGGATTGTATGAGGAGGGAGGGCAGTACCTGCACGTGAACCGCGGCTTCGGTGTCCTCGGATTCCATGGACGGGTGGGTATGCCACCAGAGATTACGCTGATGGAACTCGTTCAAGCGTAGCGAGCGCTGTCAATGCCGCACCATCCGTATACTTGCACTAAACCAAACACTTGCCATGTCAGACGACAAAAAAGTCATTTTCAGCATGCACCGGGTGAACAAAGTCACCCCTGCTGGTAAGCACATTCTCAAAGATGTCACCCTCGGGTTTTATTACGGGGCCAAAATCGGCATCCTCGGTGCGAACGGCGCCGGTAAATCCACGGTCATGCGCATCATCGCCGGTTTGGACGAGGCGTACACGGGAGACGTGACCTGGTCACCCGGATTGAGCGTGGGGTACTTGTCTCAGGAGCCTGAGTTGGACGAAAACAAGACGGTCCGAGAAATCGTTGAGGAAGGAACGGCTGAGATTGTCAATGTGTTGAAAGAGTACGAGGAAATCAACGCCAAGTTCATGGACGAAGAAATCCTGAACAATCCCGACAAAATGGAGGCATTGATTAACCGGCAAGCCGAGGTTCAAGACCGCATCGACGCCCTGAATGCATGGGAACTCGACACAAAGTTGAGCATCGCTATGGACGCTTTGCGGTGTCCGCCGGATGATACCAAAATCGGCGTGCTTTCGGGTGGTGAGCGCCGCCGCGTCGCGCTGTGTCGCTTGCTGCTTCAGCAACCGGACGTGTTGCTGTTGGACGAGCCGACCAACCACTTGGATGCCGAGTCGATCGACTGGTTGGAACAGCACCTGGAACAGTACCCAGGTACCGTTCTGTGCGTCACGCACGACCGTTACTTCCTCGATAACGTAGCCAAGTGGATATTGGAATTGGACCGCGGCGAAGGCATCCCATACGAGGGCAATTACGCATCGTGGTTGGAGCAGAAGTCGAAACGCCTCGCCCAAGAGGAGAAGCAGGAATCCAAGCGCCGCAAGGAATTGGAGCGGGAATTGGATTGGGTGCGCCAATCGCCCAAGGGACGCCGTGCCAAAAACAAAGCGCGTGTCAACAACTATGAGCAAATGCTCGCGGAGGGCACCAACGAAAAGGAAGCCCGATTGACCATTCCTATTCCGAATGGACCGCGCTTGGGCAATTCCGTCATCGAGGCGATCAAGCTGCAGAAGGCATTCGGTGATCGGTTGCTCATCGAGAACCTCGATTTCAATTTGCCTCCAGCGGGCATCGTGGGGGTCATCGGCCCCAATGGAGCGGGTAAAACCACGCTGTTCCGCATGATCATGGGGGAAGAGCAAGCCGATGCAGGAAGCTTCAACATTGGCGAGACGGTGGAAATTGGTTACGTCGATCAGCGCCACGCCGACATCGATCCGCAAAAAACCGTGTGGGAAGTCATTAGCGGGGGCAACGAGCAACTCGAAATCGGGGGCAAATTGTTCAACAGCCGTGCCTACGTCAGCCGGTTCAACTTCAACGGCGCCGACCAACAAAAGAAGTGCGGCGTGCTCTCCGGTGGTGAGCGCAACCGATTGCACCTTGCGATGACCTTGAAAACAGAAGCGAACGTCCTCCTGCTCGACGAGCCGACGAACGACATCGACGTCGACACGTTGCGCGCGTTGGAGGAGGGCATCGAGTCATTCGCAGGTTGTGCCGTGGTCATTTCACACGACCGGTACTTCCTCGACCGCATTTGCACGCACATCCTTGCTTTTGAGGGCGACAGCCAAGTGTACTGGTTTGAAGGAACGTACAGCGAATACGAGGAAAACCGCAAAAAGCGATTGGGCAATGTCGGACCGCAACGCGTGAAGTACCGAAAGTTGGTGCGTGACTGATCCGCAGCCATACGTCGGGCGTTTTGCACCCACACCATCCGGGCCACTTCACTTTGGCTCGCTGGTCGCTGCGGTCGGTTCGTGGCTGGACGCCCGTGGGCATGCTGGACAATGGCACCTCCGCATCGATGACCTCGATGGTCCCCGGGTGGCACCTGGTTCCATCGATTCGATTTTGAATACCCTAGAACGGTTCGACCTGGAATGGGATGGGGACGTGGTGTATCAATCCAATCGATTCGACGCGTACGAAGCGGCCTTGGCCTCATTGGTTGAAATGAATCGGACCTTTCCCTGTGCATGCACGCGCAAGCAATTGGCGGGCCACGCCATCTATCCCGGCATCTGCAAAGGCGCGTCCAACGTCGAACCACGTTCCGTTCGGTTTGCAATGGATACAGGCTCTGTGGCTTGGGAAGACGGAGGGCTGGGCACGATGACGATGGACTTGGCTTCTGAAGTGGGGGATTTCGGGCTGCGCAATGCGCATGGCATCTACAGCTACCACCTAGCCAATGTGGTCGATGATATGCACCTCGGCATCACCCACGTCGTGCGAGGGGCCGACCTCGCGCCGTTCACGGCCGCCCACCTGCATTTGCAGCGCACGCTTGGCGGGGATGAGGTGCACTACCATCACTTGCCGCTGGCCTTGGACGACCAGGGACGAAAACTGTCCAAACAAACACATGCCCCTGCCGTTGACGATTTGCCCGTTTCGGAGGCGCTCAATGCTGTTTTTGGGCATTTGGGGCTGCCAAGTGTCGAGCCCGGGTCACCCTCGTCGATGCTGGCGGAGGCGCAAGCGCAATGGTGCGACCGCGAAAGGCTTTAATTGACCAAGCCGTCAATGACGGACTTCATGGCCTCAAATTCCTCCGCTTCGAAGAGGCGCGTGAGGAATACAATCGTGCCCGTTTCATCCACTACGACATTCCGGGTGACGCCTGACTTGGGACCGGCGATTTTGTAGAAGAGTGTGCCTTCAGGGTCGGGTGCAATGGGGTAGGTGGTGCCCATTTGCTCAACAAAGGCAGTTACTTTCTCTGCCGGTTCATCGAGATCCACGCCCAACAAAACGAAGTCATCACCACCGAACTGCTGCCACACTTCTTTTTCGAGGTGCGGCATTTCTTTTCGGCATACCCCGCACCAAGAAGCAGTGAATTGGAGCACATAAGCGGTGCCAAGCAGGGATGCTCGTGAGTAGGTGGAGCCGTTCGTGCATTCAAGCTGAAAGTCTGGCACAGCGTCGCCTACGCGCACGATGTATCCGCGTTCATCGGCCGGATGCGGGTATTGAGCCGATGCCGGGCCCATGGAAGCCCAAGCAAAACACATAATGAACAGAAAGCGTGTCATTGACAGCTGGGGTCGGGGTGGTGAGAGAGGGTGCATGGTCGGTAAAGGGGGATGGTGGTGCTGTTGGATTCGAAGGTACGGGTGACCACCGAGTTGATGAAGTCAACCGAACGTTCAATGAAAAAGGGATCAGTCAACATGGACGTACTCAATTCATGCCCAGCATATTGAACGGCATACAATTCCACGTTGGCCCCTTCGGTCGCGAGCCCGCCACCACCGGCGAGCAGGAGGGCACCCACACTTGTTGCTGGACAATAGTGGTGAAGGTCGATGCAGTAGGGCACAAGGGCGTCGCACGTGCCGTGCACAGCAAGCACTGGCGTGTCCCTCCAGACCAGAGGAGGTTCCACGCCACCTGCGAGGCTGATGGCTGCTTTCAGTGTAGACTGCGGCAAGGCATACACGGCGTCCAAAACGGCCTCAGCCCCAGCGGACGAGCCGGCGGCAATGATGCCGGCGGGAAAGCGCGCGCCAAATGCTTCAACAGCTGCCATCAAGTCTTCTGCTGCCCAACGGATGGCTTCGCGTTTGTCCGGAATGCTGATATCGCAGTGAAAACCTTGGCCCACCTGCCGAAGCCGGTAATCGATGCTCATGACGGGTATGCCCCGCGCTGCCAAAGCTGCGCAGTAGGCTTGGCTTGCCACTCCGTCGCGGCTGCCTGTGAAAAATCCGCCGCCGTGCAAAAACACAACGCCCCAACCGGGATGAATCGCCTCGTGGGGCAGGTACAGGTCACAGCCTAGGGTGTCGGTTCCGTTCGCGCTGATAAACCACTCAGTCGAAACGTCATGGTCCCGCTGGGACAAAGCTATGGGTGCTACTCCAACGCACAGCGTGATGCCGAGCACGAAACAGAGGCCAAGCCTCATGAAGTCGCTTTTTTCTTCTGCTTTTGCGCGCTGCGCGGGTGGAAGGTATCAATCTGGTCGCGGAGGAAGCGCCGATCGAGGTGGGTGTAGATTTCCGTGGTGGCAATCTGGGCGTGGCCTAGCATCTCCTGCACCGCGCGCAAGTCAGCACCGGCTTCGAGCAAGTGGGTGGCAAAACTGTGCCGGAAGGTGTGCGGGGAAATGCTTTTGCGGACCTGCGCGTGAATGGCGACCCGGCGCAACATGGTGAAGGCCATTTGCCGGCTCAGTCCGCGTCCTTGCCTTCCGAGGAACAACGTATCCTCGTGGCCTTTCATCGGGATGATGTCCGCCCGGTAATGCGCTAGGTAATCGTCGATGGCGGCGAGCGCCGTAGATCCGATGGGAACAATGCGCTCTTTGTTTCCCTTTCCGACGACTTGCACCACTCGGTCGATGAAATCCACCTTGGAAAGCTGCAATTCGCACAATTCGGTCACGCGCAAGCCGCAGCTGTACAGAACTTCAAGCATCGCTTTGTTGCGAACGCCTTCGCGTCGTGAGAGGTCAACGGCGCCAATGATGGCGCTGATTTCGTCCACGGTCAACACGTCGGGCAGCTTGCGCTGAGGTTTCGGGGCTTCGACCAATTCCACCGGATTGCCTTCCATGATGTGCTCCACGCGCAGGTACTTGCAAAAGCTGCGAATGCCCGAGAGCATGCGCGACTGGCTGTTGCGTGCGATGCCTTCGTCAAACAAAAAACCGAGGTACCGCTCAATGTGCTCCATCTGCACCAGTCCTGGATCTTGAACCGATTCGTGTTCCACGCAGTAATTGCAAAATTTCGTGATGTCACGGAGGTAGGCGACAATGGAATTTTCGCTCAAGCCACGCTCGAGAGCGAGGTACGTTTCGTAGCCGTTGATGGCTGATTTCCAATCCGATGAATTGCGCTTCATTAGGGAATCCAGTTTTGTTTGGTGACCAAGAGAGCTTCTTGGACGGTGATGCGTTGTCCGCTGCGGTAGGCCGCGACAAACGGACCGGGGAACGCGTGATTGCTACTCAAATCCACCCGGTTGTCACGGGCGGCTTTGTAGGTGGTGTGGTAGCCTGTGGTGTATTTGTGCCAGTCGGAATGCCGTTCATGACGGACTTCGCCGGGATAAGCGTAAATGCGTTTCACGGCTTGGCTGCTGACTTTGGTATGGGTAGCCAGAATCTGGATGCGAAAAGCGACCTCATCATCGATTGGTTCTGGCTTCGGCTCCTGCACTGGCGTTGCAGCCAAAGGTTCAACAGCGTCCGGAGCAAGGGCTTCAACGATTTGCTCGACGGCCATGTTGTCTTGAATGGTCGAGACGCGTCCGCTGACCGCGTTCGGGTTGCCTTCGCGCAATGTGTACTGAACCACCACATCGGCACGGTTTGGAGCGGCCTGCCAAATGAAGACCAGTTGCTCATCGAACGCATCACGGATGTCACAATCGGCTTCCTTCAGAATGGACACGGCATCATGCGGCCCGAGGAATTCTGTAAGTTTTAGGAATTGGCCAGGTTCGTGGCCGGTAACGGTCACGGTCATGGTTCCGGTACGCTCGGTGGTTGCGGTCCACTCACGCTCAACGCTCAATTCAGCAGTGTCGGAAAGCCGTGAGGTCGCTGGAGGGTCCTTGCGTGCGAGGTGGTGCGGTTCAAATTCCACGTCTTTTCGCCGACCGTCTCGAATGAATGAGAACCACTGAGTGACGGAACCGCCTTCAAAGTTCGAATCGGCCGAAATTTCGAGGGAGACCTCGAGGGTGTTTTTCGGTGGCAACTCCATCCAGATGAATTTGGCCTTTCCGTCTTCAAAGGAGAAGGAAGCACCAGCGGTTTCCACGGGTTGGGCGCTGATGCCATTCGGGAATTGAATTTGAAAGCGAGCAAACCCTTCGCAATCGTAGATGTCCAATGACCACGTGACCAACTGGGTTGCCCCGGGTGCCAAATCTCCTGGCAGGTCGTGTTCTTGGACAATACCGGCGTTTTTGATGGGCGCCAAGGCCAGCATTGGCAATAGCACCAATCCGATCAGCAGCCAGCGGTATGTTGAGGGTTCATCCACAAAGGCAAGCTATTTCACAGTGCGAAGGCCTCGCGCGCGAGGCGCTGGAATTGCGAACACTTGGGTGTGGGCGAAGTGGGGAGTGTAGGGGGTGGAGTAGGGATAAAAAAAT
>CALKYI010000002.1 GCA_938003665.1 uncultured Flavobacteriales bacterium | reverse complement strand
TCAACCAATCTGAGCTAAAAGCGCAGTGCCAACAGTATTTGAATGCCAAGATGCACGGCATTTGTTTCGGCCCGTACGAAGGCACCCAAGAGCCAGGAGATCCCATTTCAGAAGCCCAGGTTCGCCGGAAATTGGAGCTGCTTGTGCCTTATACTCAGTGGATTCGAGTGTTTTCGTGCACGCAGGGCAATGAAATCATTCCGAAACTCGCCAAGGAGTATGGCTTCAAGACCTTAGTTGGCGCCTGGCTTGGGGAAGAGACAGACAAAAACGAGGAGGAGCTACAAGGGTTGATCGCACTTGCTCGTGCAGGTTACGTCGATGTGGCGGCAGGGGCAATGAGGTCATGTACCGTGAAGAACTCGAGGAGGAGGAATTGATTGAATACATCCTCCGGGCCAAGCAAGACCTGAATGGAATACCGGTGGGCTACGTCGATGCGTACTACGAATTCACCAATCGCCCGAAGATTACCGAGGCGTGCGATGTGATCTTGGCGAATTGCTACCCGTATTGGGAAGCTTGCCACATTGATTATTCCCTGCTGTACATGAAGCAGATGTACTACCAAGCTATGCAGGCCGCACCTGGTAAACGGGTGATCATCACTGAGACAGGATGGCACAGCTCAGGAGACGCACTTGGCGCTGCTGAGCCTGGCTATGAGAATGCGCTGAAGTACTTCATCAACGCGCAAGATTGGTCCCAGCGGGAAGGCATCGAGATGTTTTACTTTTCTGCCTTTGATGAAGGCTGGAAAGTGGGAGCAGAGGGTAGTGTAGGCGCGTTTTGGGGGCTCTGGGATGCCAATGAGCAACGCAAGTTTTAGGGGGAGGTAGTCCTTAAAAAAGAGAAAAATCAGGCATGAAAAAAGGGGGCATCGTAGCCCCCTTTTCTAATTTGATTGAACGAATTCACGAACGACGTTCGCGGGATTCGCTTTCGTTGCAACGGATTGCCCGGCCCATCAATTCTTTCCCTTCCATGGCTTCGAGTGCCGCTTCGGCTTCTGCTTGGTTCGGCATTTCAACAAAACCAAAACCTCGGCTTCGGCCCGTTTCACGGTCGTGGATGACTTTGGCTCGTTCGACCTCTCCATGAGCTTCGAACGCTTCTCTCAGGGCAAAGTCATCAACTCCCCAAGCAAGGTTTCCTACAAATATGTTCACGTGTACAAAATTAAAGTGCGAAAATAGGGGCTACAGCCTTCAAAAAGCATGCAAGAAGGAATAAAATGCAACCTTTCAGGATGGGCTGCCGTAAAGGGGGCGCGAGTGTTTTGACACAAACAAATAGTGCATTAGTCGACGAATTTTAACCTTCAGTTTAGAAATTGTTTTTAATTCGTCGCCTCTTTTTTTGTATCTTAAATTAGAATTATCACTGCATAAACGATGCGATTTCTACTTTCCCTCCTTGTGGCCTTGCCACTGATGGCCTCCGCTCAGTTGTGTTCTGAGCCTTCTCCGGTTTCCTACGCGGGCTTCGGTTCTCAGCAAACCGGCGTTGATTACTTATCCGGTTCTGATTACTTGGATCCACTGAACAATTCTTCTTATTGGTCATTGGGTACAGGCATTTCCGACAATAACCTGTGCGTTCTGGAGAATGGTGACATCACCACCTTCTTGGGGGTGAAACTTCGTAACACAACAGCCCCTAATGACAACCTCGCCAGTTCTGGCAATGTCTATCATGTGGAGCCAGGATACAGCCCAGCGACGCAAAATGGTGCAGCGGGATCAGGTCCCGAGGCGAAGTGGAACATCTTGATGTATGCAGGCATTGAAGGTGGAGCCTTTGACAGTGTTGATGTTGTTTTGCACATCGATTTCGATCCGTGCTTTGGATACACTGAAACCGAGATGTACTCCATCAACATTGGCGAGGCATTCGATTCTAATCCGTTTACGCAGGCTCAAGACTTCTCAAGCTTCGGTATCAATACCAACTTGGGCTCAACGGAAATTGCCAATTTAAACCCTTCTGGTACGGGCTTTGACGCCACCATTGAGGGGTACTACACGTTTGCTATTGAGGTGCTGAACAATTGTGGCACGCGGAAGGCTTGGAACGAGATTACCGTTTACGTTCAATCAACAACCACCGATGGAGGGTCTGCGGTTGCTGATGCAAATGGAAACGGTGTTTATGACGATAACGAGACCGTGGGCTGCCAAAACGAAGCGGCCTGCAATTACGATTGCAACGCCACTACCAACAGCGGTTGTGAGTACGTAAGCTGCTCAGGCTGCACCGTGGCTGAGGCTTGTAACTACAACCCAGAGGCAACAATTGCTGATTCTGAGTCGTGCAACTATCCGCTGGATCTCTACGGAGCAACGCATTACGATTGTGATGGTAACTGCTTGAATGACGTGGATGCCGATGGTGTGTGTGATGAAGACGAAATCGCCGGCTGCCAAGATTCAACAGCGTGTAATTACGATGCGACCGCTACGGACGATTCCGGTGCCTGCACCTACCCAGCGACCTACTACAACTGCGCTGGAGACTGCTTGAACGATGCCGATAGTGACGGCGTGTGTGATGAGTTAGAAGTTGACGGTTGCACGAATGCTAGTGCCTGTAACTATGATGCTGCAGCAACGGACGACAACGGAAGCTGTGAGTACGATTCATGCGCTGGATGCACGGTCAGCAACGCATGCAACTACGATGCGACGAAGACAATCAGTGACTTCACTACTTGCATTTATGCTACGGGTTGTGATAGCTGCTCCGGTGAAACCGACGGATCTGGAACCGTCGTTGATGGTGATACCGACAACGATGGGGTCTGTGATGTAGATGAAGTCGATGGTTGTACCGATTCTGCAGCGTGTAACTACGACGCGAACGCGACCGATGACGACGGATCCTGTGCTTCTTTGGACGCCCTCGGCGTTTGTGGAGGTGCTTGCGCTGCGGACGTTGACGGCGATGGCATTTGCGATGATGTAGACAACTGTACCGACACGGCTGCTTGTAACTACAGTGACGCAGCCAATGAGGCATGTGAGAGCATTTCTTGTGCGGGCTGTACGGTTGTTCAGGCTTGTAACTATGATGCTTCCGCTACTATTAGCTCTGGTACTTGTGTTTTCGCAACAGGCTGTGATTCTTGCTCAGGAGCTACAGACGGTACCGGTACGGTCATCGATGGAGACACCGATAACGATGGTGTGTGTGACGTGGATGAAGTGAACGGCTGTACTGATGCTACTGCAGTCAACTATTCCCCAAGTGCCACTGATGACGACGGCACTTGTCAGTTCGCTCTGGCCGGATCCGGTTGTAACTACTGCGGTTCTTTTGACACAGAGACTGGTGCCTGTACTGACCCCATTACTTAC
>CALKYI010000001.1 GCA_938003665.1 uncultured Flavobacteriales bacterium | reverse complement strand
GCAGCAAGCACGATACCGTGAACGTAAAGAGCGGATACGCTCGCAACTTCCTCATCCCCCAGGGCATGGCGATTGCGGCGACACCCTCCGCCAAGAAGGTGGTTGCAGAGGTGATCAAGCAGCAAGCGCACAAAGCCGCGAAAGCGATGGAAGAAGCGCAAGCTCTGGCTACGAAGCTCGAAGGGTTGTCGCTCAAGATTGGAGCGAAGGCCGGTGAGAGCGGAAAGATTTTTGGTTCTGTCAACTCCATCCAAATCGCGGAAGCCATCCAGGCAGCCGGATACGACGTGGAACGCAAGACGATCAACATCGCAGAAGACAGCATCAAGGAGCTCGGCGAATACAAAGCAGTTGTAAAGCTGCACAAGGAAGTCACGGCCACCGTGAAGTTCGAAGTCGTCGCCGACTGATTTTACAGCATTGACAAGAAAAGCCAGGCCCTCGGTCTGGCTTTTTTTGTGCCCGACCGTTTCCCCCCGGCTGCTGCCCCGCCTCCCTACCTTTGTTGACTCATGCAGTTTGACCTCCAAAGTGAATACCAACCAGCCGGCGATCAGCCCCAGGCCATCGCCGAATTGGTAGAAGGGGTCAACAACGGCACCCAAGCGCAGACACTCCTCGGCGTTACCGGTTCAGGAAAGACTTTTACGATGGCCAATGTCATCGCAGAGACTGGACGGCCCACCTTGGTCCTGAGCCACAACAAGACCCTCGCCGCTCAGCTCTACAGCGAATTCAAGGAATTCTTCCCCAACAACCTCGTGGAGTACTTCGTCAGCTACTACGATTACTACCAACCCGAGGCGTACATTCCCACGACCAACACCTACATCGAGAAGGACCTCGCCATCAACGAGGAAATCGAAAAGCTCCGACTGAGCACCACCTCGGCGTTGCTCAGCGGCAGGCGCGATGTCATTGTCATTGCCTCGATCAGCTGCATCTACGGCATCGGTAACCCAGTGGAATTCCACAAGAGCGTGATACCACTGAAGGTGGGACAGAAATGGGGCCGTAACGCCTTCCTCCATACGTTGGTCAGTGGCCTCTACAGCCGCACGCGTGCCGAGTTCAAGCGTGGAACTTTCCGCGTACAAGGAGATACCGTTGACATTTTCTTGGCTTATGCCGACCACGCGTTACGTGTGCATTTTTGGGGCGACGAGATCGAGCAATTGGAAACCATTGATCCGGAATCGGGGACGCGGTTGCACGGGTTTGACGACATCATCATTTACCCAGCTAACCTGTTTGTCTCCAGTAAATCCACCACCGATCAAGCCGTGTGGGAAATCCAGCAGGACCTCGAAAAGCAAAAGCAATTCTTCACCGAACAAGCCAAATACCTCGAAGCCAAGCGCCTCGAGGAACGCACGCTGTACGACCTGGAGATGATCAAAGAAATTGGATTCTGCAACGGCATCGAGAATTACAGCCGCTACTTCGACCGGCGACAGCCCGGTGAACGCCCGTTCTGCCTGCTTGATTACTTCGCCGATGACTTTTTGCTCGTCGTTGATGAAAGCCACGTGACGGTGCCGCAAATCGGCGCGATGTTCGGCGGTGACCGTTCGCGCAAAACCTCGTTGGTGGAATACGGGTTTCGCTTGCCATCTGCCTTGGACAATCGACCACTCAAAGCAGATGAATTCGACTCCATCACCAACCAAGTGGTCTACGTCTCGGCCACGCCTGCGGATTACGAACTCGAGCAGTCGGAGGGCATCATTGTGGAACAGGTCATTCGCCCAACAGGCTTGCTCGACCCGCCAATTGACGTGCGACCCTGCACGCACCAAGTCGATGACCTGATCGGAGAAATCCGTACCACCATCGAGCAAGGCGACCGCGTGTTGGTTACCACTCTCACCAAACGCATGGCTGAAGAGCTCACCAAGTACCTCGACCGACTCAGCATCCCCGCTCGGTACATCCACTCCGACGTGAAGACGTTGGACCGCGTCGAAATCATCCGCGAACTGCGGGACGGCGTGTTTGATGTGCTGGTCGGCGTCAACCTCTTACGAGAGGGCTTGGACATCCCCGAAGTCTCGTTGGTGGCCATCATGGACGCAGACAAAGAAGGCTTCCTGCGCTCCGATCGGTCCCTGACCCAAACAGCAGGACGTGCAGCGCGGAACGTCAACGGCCGCGTCATCATGTACGCCGACTCCATCACGGAGTCCATGGCCCGGACCATTGACGAGACGCAGCGACGGCGCAAAAAACAAGAGGCCTTCAATGCCGAGCACGGAATTGAACCGCAGCAAATCCGAAAACAGAAGAAGACCATCTTCGAGCAGAGCCCGCAAGTGGATGACCGCCCGCGCCACATCGCAGCCGAACCCGGACCGGCACCGACCGATCCGGTGTGGGAGACCATGAGCGACGAAGCCCTCGAAAAGTCCACCTTGCACACCAAGCAGCGCATGGAGGCAGCGGCGAAAGAGTTGGACTTCATGGAAGCAGCACGCCTTCGCGATGAGTACTTTGCCTTAAAGGAAATCATGGACAAGCGAAAAGCCGCACAATGACACCGAACCGACTCACCCCTGACGCCTTTCGCGATGCGCCCAAAACGCAGGTGCGCGTCGTATTGGAAAACATCCGATCGGGCTTGAACGTGGGGGCGTTCTTTCGCACCGGAGACTCCCTGCGCATTAACGGCATCGACTTGTGCGGATACACCGCGCATCCGCCGCAACGCGACATCCTGAAAAGTGCACTCGGCGCCACCGAACACGTTGCGTGGACGGCGCACGAAAACGCTTTGGATGCCATTGCCGCGCTCCGGGAGCAAGGGTTTGCCATCGCTGCCATTGAGCAGACTGCGAACAGCACCTCCCTCCTGGACTGGCACCCCGAGCCCGGCAGCAAATGGGCCTTCGTTTTTGGCAACGAAGTGCGCGGGGTAGAAGCCGACACGGTGAGCGCGTGCGATGTGGCTTTAGAAATCCCGCAATTCGGCGTCAAGCAAAGCTTGAACGTGAGCGTTTGCGGTGGCATCGTGTTGTGGGACGCCGCCCAGAAGATTGGTCTGCCCGGTTAATCAATCCGCGAGGCTGCCGGTAACCGGCATACCCAACCACCGTTCCAAATTCGCCTTGACCTCGTCCTGCTGCTCGTCCGTCATGTTGCGGATGCGCGCGGTGCCGTGGCTTTGGTCCTCCAAAAAATAGTACAAGGCGTCCCGGGCATCGTTGGGTGGCATGGCCGTGGCACTCCACGTGTCCAGCGCGCCGTTGATGTAGATAAAGGCATCCCCATTGGCTTGCACCCATTCGTAGACGTTTTGGGCCAGCGCGCCCCCGTCGTACGGAACCTCCATGTGCTCGGGCGTAAAGATGGCTGATGGG